>CAYOPA010000117.1:0-12487 GCA_964405625.1 uncultured Bryobacterales bacterium | reverse complement strand
CGGCAGCCCGCCTCGATCACCCCCGAGCCCACAAACAGACCCTGCCTCCGAAACTCCTCGTAGCGCCTTCGCGCGGCATTGCGCTCGAAATAATCGGCTTACAGCGCGAGCTGATGCGCGAGCTGATGCGCGAGCTCGGCGTTGTCGGTCTCGATCCCGCGCGGATGGGCGACGAGCGGCTCGATGCGACGACCCTGGTCGAGCTGTCGTTCGAGCTGCGAGGCCCAGTCGCGACGGCGCTTGTCCTGGTTGGGAAACGGCTTCCCCGCCAGCTCCCACAGGTGCTGACGGGCGTGATAGAGATCGACGATCTCGACGGCGCCGGTGGAGCTGGTCGATCCCTCGTCGCGCACCGGCCGACCGGTCTCGTCGCGGCCGGACTGGGTGAACACGCAGCCGAGCTTGACCTCGCGGGTGCGCGCAACGCCGCCGTCTGTCCCTGCCTTGACGGCCGGCTGTCGCGCCGGCGGCGGTCGACACTGGAGCACAAGTGTGCCGATCAATAGTGCAATTGCGATGCCGGAGAACAGTGTATTGAGTCCGGCGTACAGATCGCTGAATTCTCCTGGGCCGCTCCAGTTGCCAATGTTGAATTTTGTGAGTAGCGGGTACAAGATGAACAGCCCCACCACGCCGGCCGAGGACAAGAAATGATTTGAGCGTCAAAAGCGGACTCTTGTTCTTCTTGGTTAGCCAACTACCACCTCCAAAAAACATCCAACCGCTTCTCCAGCTTCGCCCTGACCCCGGCGTTTTCCTTGGCGTGGGCGACGTTCTCCATCTCCGTCACGCCGCCGTCCATCTTGTAAAGCTCCGGGCCGCGGGTCTCCGTCATCACCAGCTTCCACTCCGGCGTGCGGACCATGGAGGTTTTGTAGCGCTGGCCCATGTTGTGGTTTATCACGCGGGTGTGGCGGGGCGTTTCGTCTTTATCCGCCGGGTCCAGCGGGATGCCGGTGTGGATGGCGGTGAGCTCGTCGTAGCCCGCTGAGGTGAAGACCGCCCTGTCGGGGTCGTCTTTGGCTCCTTCGATCAGCGGCTTGAGCGAGCGGCCCGGCAGGTCCGGCCCCCGCGTGGAAAGGCCCGCGTAGTCAGCAAACGTCGGGAACAGGTCGATGTGTTGCGCGGCGGCATTAGTGCGCTTGCCCGCCGGGACGCGGCCCGGCGCGCGCCAGATCATCGGCACGTGCAGCAAGGCGTCGTAGAGGAACATGCCCTTGCGCACCAGCCCGTACGAGCCCATGAAGTCGCCGTGGTCGGAGGTGAATACGACCACGGTGTTGTCCTCCAGCCCGCGCTCGCGCAACCCTTCCAGGATGCGGCCGACCTGCTTGTCCACGCCCCATTCGATTTGGGCGTAGTAGTAGCGCATGGTCTCGGTGATGTCGGCCTCGCCGGATTCGTTCAGCCCAAAGCCGTCCTTAAACTCCTCCAGCCGGCCGCTGAGCGCCTCGGCCGGGACCTTGCCATTGGCGGGAAGCTTCATTTGCGAGCCGACGTAGCGCTGGGTGTACTCCGCCGGAGCCATGTAGGGCGGGTGCGGGTCGAAGTAGCTCACATGCAGGAAGAACGGCTCGCCGCCGGCCTTGGCCTGATCGAGGAACCGCAGCGCCTCCCGCGTATTGACCTCCGGATAGCATTTCTCCTCCGGCCAGTAGACGTCGGTGTGCCAATATGGCGGAACCATGCCGTTGTAGGCTCGAAACGGCTCGCGGTCGCGGATGGAGGCGAAGTCCAAATTGCCGACAAGGTTGTTGACGTAAGTGTGGTTTTTGCCCGCCCAGCCGGTGCGGTAACCGGCTTTCTGGAAAACGTCGACCAGCGTGTCGGACCACTCGCGAATCATGCTGCCCTGGTTGGTCAGAGCGCCGTGCTCATGAGGGTAGCGGCCTGTGAAGGTGGACTGGCGCGAGGGCAGACAAACCGGGTTGTTGACGAAGCAGCGCTCAAACAGCGTTCCTTCGGCGGCCATGCGGTCGAGGTTCGGGGTGCGGACGTTGGGGTGGCCGACGCAGCCCATCGCGTCGCCCCGCATCTGGTCGCAGATGATGAAGACGATGTTGGGCGGCCGATCGCGAGCTTGGCCGGCGAGAAGCGCGGGCGCGGCGGCCTGGGCGAGGAACTGGCGGCGGGTGGTCGGCATCGCGTTTGAGAGTACGAGATCGGCCGAGGGAAGGCAACAAATTGCGCTATCCTGACGCGGTGAATCGCCGCAGCTTCCTCACCGCCTCCGCCGCCGCCATTGCCGCCGGCTGCTCCTCCGCGCCCGAGCCCGAGGCGTCCGCTCCGGCGGCCGACGCGCCCGTCCCGATCCTGGACACCCACGTCCACCTCTACGACCCCACGCGTCCGCATGGCATCCCCTGGCCGCCCAAGACCAACGAGTTGATCTACAAGAAAACCCTGCCCGACCGCCTGCGCGAGGTCACCCAGGGGCTCGGCGTGGTCGGCGCCATCAAGGTGGAGGCCAGCCCCTGGCTGGAAGACAACCAGTGGGTGCTGGAGGTGATCGAGCAGGACACGCTGATGGTCGGGACCATCGGCAACCTGGAGGCCGAGACGCCGGAGTTTGCCGCGCAGCTCGACCGTTTTGGGGCCAACCCGCTGTTCCTGGGCATTCGCTACGGCTACCTGTGGGACCGCAGCTTGCGGGAGGCGTTGACCAAGCCGGTTTTTGTCGAGAGCATGAAGCTGCTCGCCGCCCGCGGCCTGACGCTCGACACCGCCAACCCCAGCGTCCAAGCGCTGGAGGACGTGGTCAACCTGACCGACAGAGTCCCCGACCTGCGGGTGGTGCTGGACCATCTGCCTAAGCTCGCCGAGCCGCCGCCGGGGCCGGAGCGCGACGCCTACCAGGCCGCCATGCGGACGCTGGGCGAGCGTCCCAACGTCTACGTGAAGGTGTCGGCGGTGCTGCGCGAGATCAACGGGGAAGTTCCGGACGACCTGGAGATCTACCGGCCGAAGCTGGACGAGATGTGGGGAACGTTTGGCGAGGACCGCGTGCTCTACGGCAGCGACTGGCCCAACTCCGAGCCACTGGGGCCGTACCCGAAGGTGCTCAGCATCGTGCAGCGCTACACGGCGGAGAAGAGCCGGGAGGTTCGCGAGAAGTATTTCTGGCGGAACTCGGTGGCTGCGTATCGCTGGAAGAAGCGGGCGCCGGACCAGCCGGAAGGGGCTTAGGGCTCGTAAATCAACAACATCTACATCCACCATGCTGATGTGTTATCACGTTGGGCATGGACGCCGATGCCCGGCTGGCCCAGTACTTTGCTGGGATGTGGCCGCACTTGGACGAGCGCTCGACGCCCTTGGCGACGTCCGCGCTGAACTGCTGTGCGTAGGCTTCCGCCGCATCGGGGTCCGCCGAATGGACCTTGCCATACATCGGGATGACGTGAAGGAAGATCAAGCGGGCGCCGAAGTGGCGGGCGATGTTGACGGCGTGCTCGGCTTCGGCCTCGGTCCGGGAAGAGAAGTCAACCGGGACCAGGATGTTTTCGATGCGTGGCATGTTTTGCTCCTTCCGCAATTCAGAGAAGCAATCGCGCGCCCAAACGGGGTCCGGCGGCAGCCGTTATCCCGCGATCCGCTGAACCACCCCGCGCACCGCCGCCAGCAGCGTCGGCCCGTCCTCGGGAACGCCGATCCACGTCAGCTCGCTCAGGGCAGGTCCGCCCGTCGATCTGCTGGCACAAGCGACCAGCGCACACACTGGTGCCGCACTGGGAGGAGCTGATGGTCGGATGTCGCTAAGCAGGGAAACATTTTAAATGGTTATCCATGTAACGGCCGAACCATTTCCACTTTTCACGAGGTTGATCCTTCAGTGTTGATATATTATCGGCGATTGTGCCCTGATATTCTTTGTATACCTTTTTGCTTCCATCAGGAGTTTGGCAATCGTGGTTGCAATACGGTGATCTTATGTAGTAATCGTGGAGTCCGTTGACTATGTTCTTGGATCCATAGTCAATGCTCAGATGTGCGTCTTTGCCGCTTTCGCAATCCAATCGACTTTTTGCATCTCGCGATAGCTCGATTCCAGGATCGGATCTCTTGGATTCGATGCAATACGCTTCCTGATACGCTGGCCCTACGATATTAGCCGGGTTATTGCTGTGCCAAACAGGTCCCATTGCTATGCCACCCCGAATCAAGTAGCCCTTGGTCAAGAGCATGTGGGATAACTGTATGCAGCGGACCACGACTGCGCTCATTCCCCTCTTCCAAGAGTCATTACTTAGGTCGAGCGGCGAGCTCAAGATGATACAGTCTGAAATGTAGATGAATTTAGGTATTGCCAGCACTGGAACTTCGGAAGAAACATTTTGGTTCAGGTTGGGCATCGCCGAAGCCAGGAGGCCAACCAGACCCTTCAGGGTAGACCGTTTCGACTGGCACCGGGCCGATTCCTCAACGAGCGACTTAAACCCCAAAACATCGATAAATGCGACAGCTGATTCTGTAAAGTCAAGGGGGATCTGAGTTGACATTAGGGGTGAAGGTAGCATCAGATGGTGGGCTTGTCAAGACGGAGGCGGCGTTTGGCCGTGACCATCCCCGTGGACGAACGAGCCACTTCGAACCGATCCGGCCAATAGCCGCTAAAATTCACCGAGAATACCATCTGCGAAGGCGCTAATGCACAGCGATTCCCTCGCACTGTGGTCGTTGGCTTGCCGTCTATTTTTACCCCGCTATCCGCTGAACCACCCCCCGCACGGCCGCCAGCAGCGTCGGCCCGTCTTCGGGAACTCCGATCCACGTCAGCTCGCCCGTCGGCGAAAAGCTCGCGCCGCGCGTCTCTTTCACGAAGGCCATCAGGCCCGCCGGGTCCACCTTGGAGTCCTCCCGGAAGCGGATCGTCAGCCGCGGGCCGCGCCGCTCGATTGACTCGGCGCGGACCCGCTCGGCTTCGCTCTTGAGCAGGGCGTATTGCAGCAGGTTGTGCACCGGCTGGGGCAAGGGACCGTAGCGGTCGGCCAGCTCCGCTTCCAGCTTTGCCCGCTGCTCTTCGTCCGACGCCTCCGCCAGCCGCTTGTAGGCCCGCAGCCGCTGCGTCTCGTCTGCGATATAGTCGGTGGGGATGTGGATGTCGATATGCAGCCGCAGGGACGTGCGCACGTCGGTCTCTACTTCTTCGCCGCGCAGCTCGCGGACCGTCTCTTCCAGTAGCCGGCAGTAGGTTTCAAAGCCCACCGCGCCGATGTGGCCGCTCTGCTCGGAGCCCAGCAGGTTGCCCGCGCCGCGCAGCTCCAAGTCAAGCGCCGCGATCTTGAACCCCGAGCCCAATTCGCTGAACTCCTTGAGCGCCGCCAGCCGCTTGCGGGCGATATCGGTCAGCTCGCGGTCCTCGGGAATCATCAAATAGGCGTAGGCCCGGCGGTTGGATCGTCCCACGCGGCCCCGAAGCTGATAAAGCTCCGACAGCCCGTAGTTCTGCGCGTCGTAGATCAGAATCGTATTCGCCAGGGGGATGTCGAGCCCGTTTTCCACGATCGTCGTCGCCAGCAGCATGTCGTACTCGTGGTTCATGAACTTGAGCATCACCTTCTCGAGCTCACCCTCGCCGAGTTGGCCGTGCCCCACGCCGATGCGCAGCTCCGGCACAAGTTCCTGCACGTGCGCCGCCAGCGGCCAGATGGAGTCGATGCGGTTGTGGATCATGTAGATCTGTCCGCCGCGGCCCAGCTCCTGCTCGATCGCCGTCTTCACCAAATGGTCGGAGAACGGCGCGACGACCGTATGGATCGCCAGCCGGTCCTTCGGCGGCGTCTGGATGATCGAGATATCCCGCATTCCGGCCAGCGCCATGTGCAAGGTGCGCGGGATGGGCGTGGCGCTCATCGACAACACGTCCACGTTGCGGCGCATCTGCTTGAGCCGCTCCTTGTGGCGTACGCCGAAGCGCTGCTCCTCGTCCACCACCAGCAGCCCCAGGTCGCTGAACTCCACGTCCTTGGACAGGATGCGGTGCGTGCCGACGACGATGTCGACCTTGCCGGCTGCCAGCCGCTCCAGGATCTCCTTTTGCTCCTTGGCCGAGCGGAAGCGGTTGAGCATCTCAATCGTCACCGGAAACGACCGAAAGCGCTGCTTGAAGGTCTCGAAGTGCTGGAAGGAGAGCACCGTGGTCGGCGCCAGCACGGCCACCTGCTTGTCGTCGCCGAGGGCCTTGAAGGCGGCCCGCATGGCGACTTCGGTTTTGCCAAAGCCCACGTCGCCGCAGATCAGCCGGTCCATCGCCTTGGGCGACTCCATGTCCTGCTTGATGTCGCGGAAGGCTTTGACTTGGTCCTCGGTCGGCTTGAACTTGAACGAATCCTCAAGCTCCTGCTGCCAAGGCCCGTCCGGCGAGTAGGCGAAGCCCTCGGCCAGCTCGCGCTCGGCGTAGAGCTTCAGGAGCTCGTCGGCCATGTCGACGAGCTTGGCCTTGATGCGGGACTTAGTGCGCGACCAGGTCTGGCCGCCCATGCGGTCCAAGGCGGGCGCGCGGCCGCCGGAGCCGTGGTGCTTTTGGACCAGGTCGAGCCGGGCCAGTGGGACGTAGAGCTTGGCTCGATCGGCGTACTCGATCAGCATCAGCTCCTCCTCTCGCTCGCCCTGCTTGACCGTGGTCATGCCGACGTAGCGGCCGACGCCGTGCTCGGCGTGGACGACGAAGTCGCCGGCCTTGAGGTCCTCCAGGTCGGAGAAGAACGCCGACGCCGCCGAGGTCTCGCGCTTCCGCGGCTTGGCGACGAGCGCCGACGAGGCGAAAATGTCCTCGCTGCCGTAGATGGCGAACGGCGTCTCGGGGAAGGCGACGCCCGCGGCGATGGGGGCCTTCACTAACAGCACCTGCGAGACAGGCCCCGCCATGTAGGCTTTCTCCGCCAGATACGGGCTCAACCCCTTGGCGCCGTCCAGCATGCCGAGCTGATAGCCGATCTCGTATTCGGTAAAAATATCCGCCAGCCGTTCCACGTCGCCCAAGGACGCCGCCGCCGCCAGCAGCCGGCCCCCGGCCTGGATTTGCGCCTTGATCTCGCGCATGGCGTGGGCGACGTTGCCTTGGAAGCGCGGCGTGGGTCGCGAGCGGATCTCCAGCGCTTCGCCCGCCGCCGGGTCGCTGTCGCCCAGGCCCAGCCGGTCAAAGACGACGCTCCGGCCCTGGGCCGCCCGCCGAAACTCCTCCCAGGACAGGTAAAACAGATCGGGCTCCGGGGTCGCCTCAGCCGCCTCGGCGCGGCCGGCGTCCAGCCGCTCGGACAGCTTGTCGGCGGCCTTCGCCAAAACATCCGGCTCGGCCAGGACGACAATCGCGCCTTCGGCCAGCTCCAACGCCGAGCTCCGCCGCCGCTCGGCTTGGTCCGCGCTGAACTCCCAGCCAGGGCCCAGCAGGGTGTCCGGCGCGGCTTCGTCGGCGCGCGGCGTGGGGATCTCGCTCAGCGGCAGCAGGGTGAAGCTCTCAATGCGGCGGATCGATTTCTGGGTCCCCGGATCGAACTCCCGGATCGACTCGATCTCATCGGCGGCCATCTCGATGCGCACGGGATACCGCGCCTCGGCCGAGTAGATGTCCACGATGCCGCCGCGGATCGAATACTGCCCGACCGACTCGACGGGCTCGCTGCGCACATAGCCGCAGGCGGCGAGGCTCTCTTCGAGGTCCTCCAAGAAGAACTCGTCGCCCACTTCGAGCGACAACGCCAAATTGCGGATCACATCCGGCGGCGCCGTCTTGAGCAGCAGCGCCGCGATTGGCGCCACGATCACCGATGCGGTTCCTTCGGCCAGCCGCCACAGGGCCAGCCCGCGCTGCTCATGGATCTCGGCGTGCGGGGAAAGCCCGTCGTAGGGCGTAACGTCATGCGCCGGCAGGAGTAACGGGGCGACGCGGTGGGGCTTTTCTTCCATCAGCCCGAAAAACGCTTCGGCCGTCTCAGCCAGCGCTTCGGCCGTTACGCCGGACTCCGCGGCCAGCAGCACGGGACGATCCGCGTAGCGGCACAGCAGCACGGCGTACAGCGCCTGCGCCGTGGGGGTAAGGCCGTGCAGACGCACCTCGCCCTCTGTGCCGGAGCGCAGCTTGGCTAACAGCTCCAGGAAGGCGGGCCGCCGGCCCAAATGATCAAAAAAATCGCGCAGGGCAGGCGGAATCACGACGGGGGATGGGCGCTATCGCCTTGCTTTACGATGACAGCCGAACCGATGCGGATCAACGCGGCGCCGTCGCCTCGGCCTGCTCCAATATATTCCGAACGACATCGGTGGTCGAGTAACCTGGTTCGACGGGGATCGGCCGGACTTCGCCGCCGGCCTCCTCAATGATTTCGCGTCCTGCGATCCAGTGCGACCAGTCCGAGCCCTTCACCAGAACGTCCGGCAGCAGCTTTTCGAGCAGCGGGCAGGGCGTCTCCTCGTCAAAGACCGTGACGGCGTCGACGGCCTCCAACGACGCCAGCACGGCGCCGCGCTCGTCCTCGGGCAGGATCGGGCGGGTGGGGCCCTTCAGGCCGCGTACGCTCGCGTCCGAGTTGATGGCGACAATCAACCGGTCGCCCAGGGAGCGGGCGCTTTCGAGCAGACGGATATGGCCGGGATGCAGCAGATCGAAGCAACCGTTGGTAAACACCACGCGCTCGCCAGCTTCCTTCCAGCGCTTGCGCAGAGCGAGTAGATCAGGCCTGGGCAGGACCTTGGACATTGTTCCCTGTAGTTTACCCAAGCTCGCCCCGCCCCCGTAGCGCAGGCGCCTACGCCTGCCGCCTCGACCCCCTGGTCGAGGCTCGGCGCAACACCCCCTGAGGCATTTCCCCCGAATAAGCCGCCGGCAACTCAGTCCCCAACACCTGGTCCCTTACAATATCCCCGTGCATCGTCGTCAATTCCTCCAGACCGCCGCCGCCGCCGCGCTGGCCGCCTGCTCCCAGCAGAAACCCGCCCGTCCGTCCAACGTCGTCTTCGTGCTGACCGACGACCAGGCCCCGGCCACCCTCGGCGTCTACGGCAATCCCGAGATCCAGACCCCGCATTGCGATCGGCTGGCTCGCGAAGGCGCCCTGCTCCACAACGCCTTCTGCACCACGCCGGTCTGCTCGCCCAGCCGCATGACGTTGATGACGGGTCAGATCCCTTCCCAGCACGGCGTCCACGACTGGATCAACGAAGAGAACCACGGCCCCGCGGCCAAGCAGTTTCTTTCCGGCGAGCCCGCCTTTACCGAGGTCCTCGCCCGGAACGGCTACCGTTGCGGCCTCTCCGGCAAATGGCACATGGGCGACAGCGCCACGCCGCAGGCCGGTTTTGACTACTGGTTCGCCATGCTCACCGGCGGCTCGCGCTACCAGGACCCGGAAATGTTCTGGCAGGGCGAGCGCGCCGTCTACCCCGGCTATGCCACCGACGTCGTCACTGACAAGGCGCTGGACTTTATTGACGAATCCAAAGCCGACCCGTTCTTCTGCTTCGTCAGCTACAACGCGCCCCACACGCCCTACAGCGGCACCCCCGAGGAGTATCTCTCGCTTTACCGCGAGTCGGAATTCAAAACCTTCCCCGGCGAGCCGCTCAACCACGCCATCGCCCACAACCTGTCGCGCAACAACGTCGGCAACCGCGACAGCATGATGCACTACTACGCGATGATCACGGCCATCGACCACAACGTCGGCCGCATCGCCAACCGGCTCGACGAGCTGGGCCTGCGCGAGGACACGCTGATCGTCTTCCTCTCCGACCACGGCTTTCTGCTGGAGCAGCACGGCCTGTGGGGCAAGGGCAACACCTCCTGGCCGTACAACATGTACGACGAGTCATTGCTCGTACCGGCGTTCTTCCATCACCCCGGCCCCATCCCCGCCGGGCTCCAGGTCAACGCGCCGACCAGCTTTTACGACTTTGCGCCCACCGTGCTGGACTATTTAGGGATGCCGCCGATGGAGTCGGCCAAGCCGCTCGCCGGCCGTAGCTATGCGCCGTTCCTCGCCGGCGGCTCGGTCACTGATTGGGACGACACCGTATACGCCGAATACCAGTACTGCCGCACCGTCCGAGAGCCCAGTTGGAAGCTGACCGTGCGGACGGAAGGCTTCCCGAGCGAGATGTACGACCTAAAGGCCGATCCGACCGAGCGCAACAACCTCATTGACGACCCCGCCCACGACGGCGAACGCGCCCGGCTGACGGCCAAGCTGGAAAGCTGGTTCGACGGCCTCGGTTGCGCCGATCCGGATCTATGGAAATCCTCCAAGCAGGGGGTCCTGCCCAGCTATGTCCGCCCCAAAGGTTAATTGCCCGATGCTAATTCGCTTCCTGCCGCTTTTCCTGCTGCTGATCCCGGCGTGCGTCCAGCCCGCTCGTGAAGATGTCCAGGCGCTGTTTGAGCAGTACTACGAAGACGTGCTGCGCCATGCGCCGGAGGAAGCCACCGGCGTCGGTCGCCGCGATTACGACGACCGCTGGAGCGACCTGAGCCCGGCCGGACGCGAGTCGTGGCGCGAGATCCAGCGCGGCTACGTGCGGCGCCTGGAAGCCATCCCCGAATCCGGGCTCAACGAGCAAGACGCTCTCAGCCGCCGGCTGCTGCTGGCCGACCTCCAGCAGAGCCTCGAAGGCGCCGCCATCGAAGACTCCCTGCTGCACTTCAACCAGCTTTTCGGGCTGCACACCAACGTCTTCACCACGATCAATCAGATGCCGTCGCGGACGGTCGGCGATTTCGAAAACCGCATAGCGCGACTGCGCGCTACCCCGGCCTATGTGGACGGCGGCGTCGCTTTGTTGCGCGGCGCCATTGCGGCCGGGCTTGTCCAGCCGGGCTATATCGCGGAGACGATCGCCGGGCAGATTCGCTCGCAGGCCCAGCCCCCGGCCGGAAAAACGCCACTACTGGAGGCGTTTCGCAACTTCCCCGACTCAATTCCGCAAGCCCAGCGGGCCCGCCTGATGGAGCAGGCCGAAGCCGCCTACAAAGAGGCTTTCCGCCCGGCTTGGCAGAAGCTCGCCGCCTTCGTGGCCGACGAATACGTCCCCGCCGGCCGCAAAGAGACCCCGGCGTACTCGTTGCCGGACGGCGAAGCGCTCTACGCGCACATGGTCCGGCGCTACACCACCACGGACCGTACGCCCGACGAGATCCACGAGATCGGCCTGGCGGAAGTCGCGCGCATCGAGGCTGCCATTAAAGACATCGCGAAGGAGGCCGGCTATCCCACCGGCGCGGCTTTCGAGGACTATTTGAAAAACGCCCCGGAGCAGCGCTTCTCGTCCAAAGAGGAGATGCTGACCTACTGCCGCAATCTGGCGAAGATCGTCGACCCGGGATTGCCGCGGTTCTTTAAGAAGCTGCCGCGCCTGCCGTTCGGCATCCGGCCGATTCCCGAGGACCGCGAAGCCGCCTCAGCGTCGAACTACAGTCCCCCGGCGGCGGACGGCAGTCGCGCCGGGTTTTTCAACCTTAAAGCCTACCAGCCCGAGGAGCAGTGGAAGTTCGACATGCACGCCCTGGTGCTGCATGAGACGAACCCCGGCCACCACCTCCAAATCGCCACGCAAATCGAGATCGAGGGCCTCCCGGAGTTTCGCAAAATCTACTTCGCCGGCGCCTACATCGAAGGCTGGGCGCTCTACTCCGAATCACTGGGCGAGGCTCTCGGCGCCTACCCGGACGCGGCATCGAAGTTCAGCCGGCTGGAGAGCGAGCGCTTTCGGGCCAAGCGGCTGGTGGTGGACACCGGCCTGCACGCCAAGGGCTGGAGCCGCGAGCAGGCGATCGCCTACATGGGCGACGAGTACACCTCCGAAGTCGACCGCTACATCGCCTGGCCGGGCCAAGCCCTCAGCTACAAAATGGGCCAGCTCCGCATCCTGGAGCTGCGCCAGGAGGCCGAAAAAACGCTCGGCGACAAGTTCGACATCCGCGACTTCCACGACGTGGCGCTACGCAACGGTCCGCTGCCGCTGGACCTGCTCGCGCGTGAGGTGGAAGCGTGGGCGACCGGGGTGGAGCGCGCGCACGCGAGCCGCGTCGAGGCCCTCCCCGACGCCTGCGGTCGAAGTGGTTCCGGCCGCGATTTCCAGTTGACGGACGTGCCGCCACAAATCAAGGCCCTGCCTAAAACACGAACTTCAAGCCCAACTGCAAGTTGCGCGGGCGGTCGGCGCTGCCGATGAACCCGACGAATCGAGACGAATCGAGGGGCGGAGCGAGCGCCGCGATAAACCGGCGGGGAGTCGGGGACGAAAGAGCCCCACAGCGAAGGAGTAGCGAACCACGCTGACCTCGAGTCATGCGCCGGCGATGGCGACATTGCCGGTGAAGCGTTGACAGAGGCACGGGCGGGTTGGGTATTGAGCCGTGAAGAAACCTCTTCCAGGGCGCCGTCGCCGTGCTCCGGTGCGGAACGCAACACAGGCGGGGGCTCGCGCTAGGAGTCTGTCGGGGATGGATTCATCGCGCGAACAAAGCTCAATCAAATGGGGCGATGGGCAAGCGATT
>CAYOPA010000116.1:0-12529 GCA_964405625.1 uncultured Bryobacterales bacterium | reverse complement strand
CGAGACCCTCGGCGGCGTCTTCACCAAGCTGATCGAGCGCAACACCACCATCCCGACCCGCAAGAGCGAGACCTTCTCGACTGCCGCTGACAACCAGACCTCCGTCGAGATCAAGGTGTTTCAGGGCGAGCGCGCCATGGCGACCGACAACCGCCTCCTCGGCGTCTTCCAGCTCGTCGGCATCCCGCCCGCTCCGCGCGGCATGCCGCAGGTCGAGGTCACATTCGACATCGACGCCAACGGCATCCTCAACGTCTCCGCTAAGGACAAGGCCACTGCCAAGGAGCAGAAGATCACCATCACCAGCTCCTCCGGCCTTTCGCAGGAAGAGATCGAGAAGATGGCCAAGGACGCCGAGTCGCACTCCGCCGACGACCAGAAGCGGCGCGACGAGGTCGAAGCCCGCAACCGCGCCGACGCCATGCTCTACTCCACGGAGAAAACTCTCAACGAGCATCGCGACAAGATCAGCGCCGAGGATGCCGCCACCATCGAGGCTGCCATCGAAGAGACCAAGAAGGCTAACCAAAGCGGCTCGGCGGAAGAGATCAATAAGGCCGTCGACAAGCTGACCACGGCCAGCCACAAGCTCGCCGAAGCGATGTACAAAGCCGGAGGCGACCCCGCTGCGCCGCCCCCGCGGGACGGTCCCGCCGACGGCCCCGGCACGGAGAAGACCGACGACGTCGTCGACGCCGAGTTCGTCGATGTCGACGACAAGCCCAAAGGCTGACCGGACGCTTGGCTATGTAGCGGGAGCGCCGGCGCCAAGCATCGGCGCTCCCGTTTGCGTTAGTCAGGCCGCCGTCACGGAGGTGCGCACTTGCCAACAAGTCAACAGCAGGACTACTACAAAACTCTTGGCGTCAAGCGCGCGGCGTCGGACGACGACATCCGCAAGGCCTATCGCCGTCTCGCCCGAAAATACCATCCGGACGTGAACCCCGGCGACAAGACTGCTGAAGAAAAGTTCAAAGAGGTCCAGGCGGCCTACGACGTCCTCAAGGACTCGAAGAAGCGGCAGATGTACGATCAGTACGGCTTCTACTCGCCCAACGGTCCCGCGCCCGGCGGTCCTAGTCCTGGGTCGTCCGATTTCAACTTCAGCGGCTTCGACTTTTCCGAGTACGCGGGAGGCAAGCGCGGGCAGGCCCGCCAAGGGGGCGCTCCCCCGCAAGGCGGCGGCTTCGGCGATCTCTTTTCGCAGTTTTTCCGCTCCGCCGAATCCGGCCGCGAACAGGCCAAACCCAAGCCCGGCGAAGACCTCGAGTACACCATTGACATCGGCTTCTGGGACGCCATCCGCGGCTCCTCGGTCCGCATTGACGTGCGCCGCTACGAGAATTGCATGCAGTGCAACGGGCTCGGCCAGGTCAGCTCCGGCGTTACCGTTTGCCCGGAGTGCCATGGCCAGGGCCAGGTCAACCAGACCGTCGGCGCCATGCGCTTCAACCTCACCTGTCCGCGCTGTAACGGGGCCGGGCAACTCAAGAACGTCTGCCCCAACTGCGCCGGCGACGGCCGCATCGCCCGCACGGAAGGCGTTGATGTTCGCATTCCGCCCGGCGTGCAGAGCGGTTCCCGGCTTCGCGTCGCCCGCAAGGGCAACGCCGGGGCCATGGGCGCCGACCCCGGCGACCTCTATATCGTCACGCGCGTCGGCGAGCACCCCGTGTTCAAGCGCGAGGGCGACGACATCCGCATCAAAGCGCCTGTCTCTCCCGCCGAGGCCATCCTCGGCGCCAAAATCGAAGTCCCCACCATCGAAGGCCGCGCCCTGCTCAAAATTCCGCCCGGCGCGAGCTCCGGCAAGGTCTTCCGTCTGCGCGAGCGCGGCGTCGCCAATCCACGCACCAAGCTGCGCGGCGACCAGTTCGTCGAAGTGCAGGTCGTCGTGCCGGCCATCCCGGATGAGAACACCAAAGAGCTGATGCGCCAGTACTCCGCCCTCAACCCCGAAGACCCGCGCCAAAGCCTGTTTGACGAGGTGAAATGATGGCACGACGCAAACGCAGCCGCGGCGCCTATACCATCTCGGTCGTTGCCGACCAGTTCGGCATCCACCCCCAGACCCTGCGCCTGTACGAGCGCGAAGGCCTGCTCAAGCCGTCCCGGACCGAAGGCAATACCCGCCTCTACACCGACGACGACATGGAGCAGCTCGACGTCATCCTCTCGCTCACCCGCGACCTCGGCGTCAACCTCGCCGGCGTCGAGATCATCCTCAACATGCGCGAGCGCATGGAGGAGATGCAGCGCCAGATGCAGGAGTTCGTCGCCTACGTCAACGAGAACCTCGGCGCCGTTCCCCAAGAAGCCACCGACGGCCTCTCCACCTCGCTCGTCCCCGTATCCCCTCGCGTTCCCGTCCGCTCTAAGCCCCCGGCCCGCAAAAAAGCCGCCCGGCCCATTCGAAAGGCCGCCACGCCGCAGGATTGACCCGCCGCGGCGGACAGCGGCGGAGGGCTCCATTGCGTCCCGCCGCCGCAAGCTGCCATCATGGCGGGCAATGAAGCTCTGTACCTTTGCACACGACGGCGTCCGTCAGGCTGGCATCGTTCTCGACGAGCGCCTGCTCTCCATCGCCCAGGTCAACGTCAAGCGCGGCTCGAATTTTCCCACCGAGATGCTCACGCTGATCGAAAGCCAGCAGATCGACGCCCTCAAGAAGCTGGCCGACGGCGTGGAACCGGACTTCGCCCTGGCCGACGTGCGGCTGACTCTGCCTTACCCCAAGCCCGGCAAAATCTGGTGCATCGGCCTGAACTACAAGTCCCACGCCGAGGACATCAACGCCGTCCAGCCGGACGAGCCCGGCGCCTTCATGAAGCCCCTGACCTCGATCTTTGAGCCCGGCGGCTACATCGAGCTCCCGCCCGAACGCCTGACCAAGGACGTGGACGCCGAGGGCGAACTCGCCATCGTCTTCGGCAAGCGCTGCCGCGAGGTTCCCATCGATTCAATTGACGACGTGATCTTCGGCTACACCACCACGCTGGACCTGACGGCGCTCGACATCCTGGCCAAGAACCCGCGCTATCTCCAGCGCTCCAAGAGCTTCGACACCTTCTTCAGCTTCGGCCCGGTGATCGTGACCAAGGACGAGATCCCGGACGCGACCGCGCTGGAGGTCATCACCAAGCACAACGGGGAAGTCTTCTCCCGCGACTTCGTGCGCAACATGCGCCACCTGCCGGCCAAGCTGGCCTCCTTCCACACCGACGTGATGACTTTTGAGCCCGGCGACATCCTCTCAACCGGTTGCCCGAAGGGCGCGCGCATCAAAGCGGGCGATACGGTGGAGGCCTACATCGAAGGCGTCGGCAGCCTGCCTGCCAAGGTCAAGCGGCGCGGCGAGTGAAGCGCCCGACGCGCCGTCACCGCAGCGCCATCAGCTCGCTCTCGGTGCGCACATACGCCACCCCGTCGGCCAGCGCCGGGGTGGCGTAGCAGGCTTCGCCGATCTTTGAGGTGGACAGCGTCTCAAACGGCGCTGACGCCGCCATTACTGTCGTCTGGCACGTCTCGGAGATCAGGTAGATCTTGCCGTCGCCTGCCACTGGGCTGGCGTAGTATTTGTCGATGGCGTCGCGCAGGCGGGCTTGTTGCAGCACCTTCCCGCTTTCCGGGTCGAAGCTCGTCAGGATGCCGCCGTCTTTGATGGTGTGCAACGCCCCGCGATACAGCAGCGGCGAGGAGACCACCGGCACCCCGCGCTCGTAGTCCCATACCACGTGTGTTTCGGTCAGGTCGCCCCGAGCCCCCGCCGGCTTTACCGCCAGGGTGCGATTCACCGAGGCCCAGCGGGCTCGGTAAAACGTCCAGTCGCGGCGGTCCATGAAGCCGTCGCCATCCAGGTCGATCGCTTTCCACGAGCCGGTGTGCCGCATCTCTTCGGGAATCTCCTCCGGCGCCAGCTTGCCGTCCCCGTCCGCGTCCGCGACGGCGATCACCTCGTCAAAAGGCGGGAAGTAGCGCCGCGCGCCCGCATCCGCCCCCGGCGCCCAACCCGTCATATAGACCGTCTCGGAATCCACGACGGCCGCCGTCTTCACCTGCCAGGTTACGCCGCCCACCCACCAGAGCTTCTCCCCGCTTGCGACGTCGTACGAGGCAAGCTGATAGGAGCCCGGCACGACAAGCTGCGCGGGGCCATCCTCCGGCTCAAAGATTGTCGGTGTTGCAAAGCCGTGCACCACTTCCGGCCGTTCTGTCCGCCAGACCTGCTCGCCGCTGACCGCATTGAGCGCTAGCAGGAACGAACCCACGTCCTGGTCGCACAGCACGATCAGCTTGCCGTCCGCCAAGATTGGAGACGAAGCCATTCCGTGCAGGTTCTTGAACGGCCCCAGCGGGCGCCGCCAGCGCTCCTCGCCGTCGGGGCCGTAGGAGATCACGCCAAAATCGCCGAAAAAGGCGAAAACGTTCGAGCCGTCCGTGACGGGGCTGGCCGAGGCCGGGTTGTTGAGCTGGTGCGTTTCCTCGGCCCTGGGGCGCGCCAACGCACGCCGCCACAGGATCCGCCCGGTCTCCCGATCCAAGGCGAAGGTGCGCAGGCTGTCGCCCTCGTATGCCGTCACGAACACCCGTTCGGCCGTCAGTGCGGGTGACGAGGCGCCTGGGGGTAGGGGAGTCCGCCACAACGCGTTCGATTCCGGATCGAGAGCCTTCGGCAGCCGCGAGCCATCGGCCACCCCCGTCGCGTTGGGGCCGCGAAACCTGTTCCAGGAGGCGGGTTCGGCGAACGCGACGGCGATCGCCGAGGTCAGCAGGAGTGCGCGAAAAACCACAGTACCGTTCACGGAAGTACCCCGACTGCGGGATTGTACCATCCGATCAGGATAAAGCGGCCGGCGCCTAAGAGAAACCGGGTGCGCAACATATCCGTGGAACCTTGGGCGGCGCGTGAGCGGGATTCCCAGTAGTCCTCCAAGCGTCTGCTGAGGCGGCAGCAACGCAGGGCGAGAATGGCATTGGCGCCGCGCACGGACCAGAACATGCCCGAGCACTTCAGCCGATTGTCTCCGCAGCTTGTTGGGGATCGGCTCCCTGTTAACCGCCACCGCTCGCAACGGGCGCTTGTTGTGCTTCATCAGCGCCCAGAGTGGCAACGGCGCTTCAACAATCTGCCTCCATCTGGTCCGTTTGCCGGCGGACCGCTCGGAACGCAGGACCCTGGTAGGCTAGCAAAGAGCTTGGGCGTCGTGGTCTGAAGGAAGCGTGGAGCAAACGCGCGAGCCGATGGACACGAACCGGATAAGAGGCATGCGGCATCCAACTCGCTGGAGATTCCGAGATTGACCTCGAGTTGAGCGCCGAACCGCCGGATGTGGACCCGCATCTTCGGTGGGGTGGGGGGGAAGCCGCGCGGCTCCCCCTATCCCGATGGTGCGCCGAGCATTGTCTTCATCATCACCGACCCGCCCAGGTTCACGGAGCGGGTAGAGCTGAGACCGCACTCGGACCCACCTGCCAAAGGCGGGCGGCGCGATGTGCGATACGGCGCCGCCCACGTTTCCGGGGCGGGTGGAGCCCACCTAAGCCGCGCTGCCCGCCTCGGTCAAGGCGCTCGCAATCCTAGAGCCACGTTGGACGGAGCCAGCACCGCTGAGCCACGCCAGCGCGCCGCGCCGTGGCGACATGCCCGCCGCCAGTTGCAGCCGCAACGCGCAATAGCGGAGATTGAAGGCCACGGAGACGCCCCACGCCTCGCGCGCCAAATCCGGCCGATCCAGCCGCGCCGCAAGCCGCCGCAGCTCCAGCCATGTGCTGTCATGCTCGCGCTTCACCTGTTGCAAATAGAGTTGTGCGACCTGTCGGCGGTTGTTCTTGAAAACACGACTCAGCCGGCGACGCGGCTCTGGGGCGAGGGCTTCAAACCAGCGCGACTCGTCGGTTGAGAAGAGCCGACTAAAGGCGACAGCTACCTGTCGCGATGTTTGAGGAAGGGCGTACCGGGGGCCGAAGCGCACCCGAGTGGAACGAAGGCGGCACACAGCGGCCGTGACCCAGATGGCCGAAACCGCACAGAGGAGGCATGTCAGTGTCGTGGACATAGGCGTTTATCGGTCTCCTATTGCATGTAGATGATCGTCCAATCGCCTCAGACGACCCAAAGCTTTTTCAATTTCTTCGCTGGAGCCGCCTGATTCGGCGGGCGGGGATGGGGCCCCGTTGTCACCGGCGCGCTCGGGCGCGAGCGCCGCCGCGGCCCCGACAACGTAGCATGCCGCCGCCAGCCAGAAGCCGACGGAGCGCGCCGCCGGCGAGCCGCTTACCGCAACAAAAACCGAGCTGACGATCACCACGGTGAGCGCCCAACCGAAGATGTCGGCCTTGTGATCGGCTTCCAGCAGGAAATAGCGCGCTAGCAGCCAAAACGCCACCCAGAGCAGGGCCAGACAAGTCGGCAGCACCACGCGCTGGGCGAGGTGGAATTCCCGCCAGGAATTGATCCATTCGGCTGGCGCGAATGCCACACCGACCGCCGCGAAGGCGGCGACAAACAGCCCGGAACGCACAAACCAGGCGCCGATCGCTTGGTAACGCGGACGCTTATCGAGGTAAAGGGTCGCTGTTTCGAGCAACGTGGTGGCCAGCAGCACCAGCGTGATCAACTCCAGGCCGATCCGAAACAGCGTGAACGCCTGTCGATAGGAACGATACGCCTCGGTCGCGATGCCTAGGTTCAGCAGGAGGGAAAAGACGGCGGAGAAGGCGAGGAAGGTCACTAGCGCCGGCTGGCGCGAAATGCGGCCCCGCCAGCCGAGCCCGGCCAGCCAAGTCAGTTGCGCGATCACGGGGATCAGCGCCAAATAATCCGCGCCTGTCACGATCAAAGGCCTATCAGGGGCGATTTTTGGAATCTGCCTTCGAATTCCCCAAAATCAGCCCCCGTAGTTTAACACGGCGCCTGCGAAGCGTAGCAACAAAAATCGGCGGTGGTTAGCACTCATCCCAGCAGGGCTCGTCGGGGTAGCACAGGCCCGTGTCCGGCACGCAGAACCAGCAGTCGCCGTCAGCGTTCGCGGTGGACGGCGTGGCCGCCAGGGCTCCGACGATGAGCGCGAGCGCTTTGGCCCCGCAGGCTATGAGTGTCAATGAGCGTTTGAGCATGGTGTTTTGGGTCTCCTTTACGAATCGTGCGTCTGGTGCGGGTAGCGTGTAAATCTCGCCGCCCCTGGTAAAAACGTTAACGTGCCGATTTTCCGGCCGCCGATGCCTCGCATCGAATTTCCGGCCCTGGAACAACCCCGGCTTTTGTTCGGGACCAATTTCGACCGGAAGATTTCGGTATGTGGTCCAGTTTCGCGTGTTCTGATTGCAGGTAAAGGGCCATATCTTTGTTCCGCAACCGCGGTTGGCGCGGGCGTCGCGACGACGGCCCTCCGCGCCGAGCTTGGCGGTCGCTGGAGCGGCCGTGAGGCTTGATAGACCGCGGTTTGCGAATCATCGGGAGGGGACGCACAGTGCGCCGGGGTCGGTGCGTTACAGGCGTTGAAATCTGGGCCACATCCTCCGGGATTGAGGGTCCATGGCGCGCTAAACGGAATTGACTGTGGGGGAAATCCATCGTCCAAAAAATGTCGATAAGATTGAAAGCGTGGAAAAACCGACCGGCGATGACGATCAACTCGCGGCGACGCAAGCGCAACGGACCTGGGCGCTGACTCTCGAACAGATCCCGACTCGATTTGGACGGTTGGTCTATCTGGCCGGTCTGCGGAACGCGAATTCCGGAGCCTACAAGCACCACGGGCTGGCCCAGGCCTTTGGCGCGGAGCAGGCGGAGCGCACCATCCGCCTGAGCCACGAGGCGGCGTTTGCTGAGTGGTTGAGCGTGGATTTGGGCGTGCAGCACCAGGATTTGCAGAGCTATCTTACCGGGGTCGGGGAAGACCGAGCCGCGGTGTTGGAGACTTGGGGCGTATTGGCGCCCTACAAGACGCTGCCTCCGGCGGCGGCCGGGGACGCCGAGCGCATGCTCTACGAGACCGATCTGGAGGTTATTTTGGAGCTTCTGCGCTCCGGGGTCGGCGAATCACCGGGCGCTTGACGAAGTCCACGGGCTTGAGCTGCATCGCCACTCCGACGACCTGGCCGACCACGTCCACATCCCGCGGATAGCTCAGCAGCTCCATCTCGCAGGGCGACTGAGGATGAGGGTGGAGGATGAGTTGGTCGCCGGCCAAGTCGCACCAGCAACAGGCGAAACCGTGGCGCATCTCGAGGAAGTAGATTGGCCGCTCAAAATCATGCAGCCAGCCGCTGGTGACAATTTCTTGGCGCGACTCGTCTATTTGCACCAGCGAACCCGGCTGCAACATGGGAGCCATGCGATAGTCCTCCCAGCCGACAAAGCCGAAGCGCAGCTCCGATGTCTCAATTCCGGCCAGCAGACTCAGTGGCACGCGTCCCCACTCCTGAATCAGGCGGCTGAGATAAACAGTTTCGTTGAGGTCGACGCCTGGGCTCAGGGTCAACGGTAGGGCGACTTCACCCCGTCCGGGTTCATGCAGGCCGATGAGGTGGGTCTTCGACGGCTTGATGTGCATGGCGTCCTGCCACATGCCGTCCAGATTGACGCCGTACCAATCCAGTACCCGCGCAAAGTCGAGCCGGTAGATCGCGCACAGGCTGTAGATACGGTGGATGTTTGGCAAAACGCCCTTGTTTTCAATATCGGCGAGCCGGCTCAGGGCGATGGCGAAGTCTGAGTTGTTGCGCCGTTGGGCGATGATCTCGCTGGCAAGCTGGACCTCTCGGTAGCGCAAACCCAACTGCTCTCGAATGTTTTTCAGTTTTAGCCCGGCTTGCATGGCAACCCTCTGTAGAATGAGCCAAGCGGGGCGCGGGGCGCAAGGAAGGGCGGGGAGGGCGATTCTGTTCTGAAAACGGAACAAGAAGGGTCTGCCTGTTCCGAGAGTGAAATGAAATGAGGCGAATCGTGGTGGGGATGAGCGGCGCCAGCGGGGCCGCATACGGTATACGGCTGCTCGAAAAGCTCAAGACCCGAGGGGATGTGGAGACACATCTGGTTGTCACCCGCGCTGCTGAGAAGACTCTACATCAAGAGACCGGCATGTTGCTGGCCGAACTGAAAGATCTGGCGTCGGTGTGGCATCCGATCGAGGCCGTCGGCGCTTCGATCGCGAGCGGCTCGTTCCTCACCGACGCAATGGTGGTGGCGCCGTGCTCGATCCATTCGCTGGCGGCCATCACCTACTCGATGGCGTCGAATCTGCTGATCCGGGCGGCCGATGTGACGCTCAAGGAGCGCCGCAGGCTGATCCTGATGGTGCGGGAATCGCCACTGCATCTGGGGCACTTACGGACCATGACAGCCGCGGCCGAGCTAGGCGCCCTCATAGCGCCGCCCATGCCGGACTTCTACAACCGCCCGCAATCGGTGGACGAGATCATCGAGCAGGGCGTCGGGCGGATTCTGGACCTGCTGGATCTGTCCAACGATTCCACCAAACGTTGGGCCGGGGTCTGAGACGGAGCCCTACCTCTCGATTTGGTAGTTCGGCGCTTCCTTTGAAATCGTCACGTCATGCACGTGCGCCTCTCGCAGGCCGGCCGGGGAAATCTTGACGAACCGCGTCTTCTCGCGCATCTCTTCGATGGTGTGACAGCCGCAGTAGCCCATGCCCGAGCGGAGCCCGCCCACCAGTTGGTGAATCACGTCGCCCAGCAGTCCCTTGTACGCCACGCGGCCTTCGATGCCTTCCGGCACCAGCTTGCCGGCGTCAGTGTCCTTCTGGCCATAGCGTTCGGCGCCGCCGCCCTCGGTCATCGCGCCCAACGATCCCATGCCGCGATAGGCCTTGTAGGTCCGGCCCTGATAGAGCACGCGCTCGCCGGGGCTTTCGTCGGCGCCGGCCAACAGGCTGCCTATCATCACCACGTGCGCGCCGGCCGCGATAGCCTTGGTGATGTCGCCGGAGAACTTCACGCCGCCGTCGGAGATGACCGGCACGCCCGTACCCTCGGCGGCGCCCGAACACTCGGCCACGGCGGTGATCTGCGGCACGCCGGCGCCGGAGACAATTCGCGTGGTGCAAATGGAGCCGGGGCCGATGCCGACCTTCACCGCATCCACGTCGAGCTTGATGAGGTCCCGCGTGGCGTCGGCGGTGGCCACGTTGCCGGCCACCACTTGCAGCTCGGGCAACTTGCTCTTGATCGTCTTGAGGGCTTCCATGACGCGAATGCTGTGGCCGTGGGCGGTGTCGATGGCGACCACGTCCACGCCCTTGCGGGCCAGCTCCTGGGCGCGCTCCAGGAAGTCGCCGCTGGCGCCCAGAGCCGCGCCCACCATCAGGCGGCCTTGCGAGTCCTTGGCCGCCAGCGGGTAGTCGCGCTTCTTCTGGATGTCCTTGACCGTAATCAGGCCGCGCAGCCGGCCGTCGTCGTCCACGACAGGCAGTTTTTCGATGCGGTGCTTGTGCAGGATGCGCTCTGCGTCTTCCAGGGTCGTGCCGACGCTGACGGTGACGAGATTGTCCTTCGTCATCACATTGGCGATGGGTTGATCGAAGTCGCCCTCAAAGCGCAGGTCGCGGTTCGTCAGGATGCCCACCAACCGGCCGTCCTCGGTGACCGGGACTCCGGAGATGCGGTAGCGCTGCATCAGCTCCAGCGCTTCCTGAATCTTGTTCCAGGGCGAGATGGTGATCGGATCGACGATCATGCCCGACTCCGAGCGCTTGACGCGGTCGATCTCCTCGGCCTGCCGGTCGATCGACATATTGCGGTGAACAAAGCCGAGACCGCCCAGACGCGCCAGCGCAATCGCCAGGGCTGACTCGGTCACGGTGTCCATCGCTGCGCTGACGATGGGGATGTTCAGGCGGATGGTGCGGGTGAGGTTCGTTCCGGTATCGACCTCGGCGGGGAGGACATCGCTATAGGCCGGCAGCAGCAGAACGTCGTCAAAAGTGAGGGCTTCGGGGAGCGGCGACGTGACCATACGTAATTTTAGCGTGATCGGCGTCCGCGATGCGGCGGCGTTCAGCCTTGCTACACTACCCCGCGATGCAAGCTCGATTCAAGCCCGTGCTGTTTGCCGCGCTGGCGGCCGTCGCGCTGTTCGGCTGCGCCGAGCCGGAGCCGGTCGTCAAGCGCCCGCCGAACATCGTGCTCATCATGGCCGACGACCTGGGATGGACGGACACCGGGGCCTATGGCAGCGAATATTATGAAACCCCGAACATCGACCGGCTGGCCCGCGAGGGCATGCGCTTTACCGACGCCTACGCCAACCCGAATTGCGCGCCCACCCGCGCGGCGCTGCTGACCGGCCGCTACTCTCCGCGTACCGGAATTTACACCGTCGGCTCGGGCGATCGCGGCCTGGACAAGTTCCGCACGATGCGATCGGCGCCGAACCAGACCAGCTTGCCGCTGTCGGAGATCACCTTCGGAGAGGCTGTCCAGCTCGCCGGCTACCAAACCGCGCAGATGGGCAAATGGCACATGGGAACCGGCGAGTTTGCGCCGGAGAACCAGGGCTTTGCGCTCAATGTCGGCGGCAATGCGTCGGGCAGCCCGCAAGGGGGCTATTTCGCCCCGTGGGACAACCCGCAGATGCCGCCCGACGCGCCGGAAGGCCAGCACGTCGACGACCGCCTCACGGCCGAAGCCGTCAAGTGGATCACGTTGAACCAGGAGCGCCCGTTTCTGCTCTATCTGCCGTTCTACTCCGTCCACACGCCAATCCAGGCGAAGCCCGATCTGATCGCGAAGTACGAAGCGAAACCCCCGGCGGGAGGCCACAAGAACCCGACCTACGCCGCCATGGTGGAGCAGCTCGATACCAACGTGGGACAAATTCTAGCCAGCCTGGACTCGCTGGGGTTGGCGGACAACACCGTCGTCATCTTCTATTCGGACAACGGCGGATTAGGCGGATATATCGAGGCGGGAATCGAGGCCAACCAGGACATCACCACCAATCTGCCGCTGCGGGGCGGCAAGGGCATGCTCTACGAAGGGGGCGTTCGGGTTCCGCTGATCGTGCGCTATCCCGGCGTGACGCCGCCGGGCAGCGTCTCCAGCGAGCTGGTCATGTGCGTCGACTTCTTTCCCACGGTGCTGGATCTAGTCGGCGCGCCGGGCCCGCAAGACCGCGAGATCGACGGATTCAGCTTCCATTCGGCGCTGCGCGACGGGCGGCGGGCGAAACCGCGCGGCCCGATCTATTGGCATTTCCCCGGCTACCTCGAAGCCCGCGTCAACATCGGCGCCTGGCGAACCGAGCCCGGCGGCGCCATGCGCCAGGACAACTACAAGCTGATCGAATGGTTCGAGACCGGCGAGGTGGAGCTCTACAACCTGCGTGAGGATATCTCCGAGCAGCGCAACCTGGTCGAAGTCGACCGGCCCCGAGCCCTGGCCATGCAGAAGCATCTCGCCGAGTGGCGTCGCCAAACCAACGCGCCCATGCCGGAAAAGAAGTAGGGCGGCGCTTGTGGCGCACGGCTGCGCCGTGCACGCGAGGCTTTGCCTCGCGAAGTAACTTGTC
>CAYOPA010000115.1:0-12529 GCA_964405625.1 uncultured Bryobacterales bacterium | reverse complement strand
CTACTGGGAGTCCCCGGCCCCGCGCCGCTTGAGCGTCACGAATTTGTCGCGCACCCTCGAGCCTCTCCGAATCAGGCCTACAATCGGAGCTGATGCGCGTCGGCGTCGATACCGGAGGAACCTTCACTGACTTTGTGCTGTGGGACGGCCAGAGCCTCCGCACGCACAAGTCCCGGTCCACCCCTTCCAACCCTTCGGCGGCTATCTTAAGCGGGTTGCCGGCCGCCGTGCAAGAGGTCATTCACGGCTCCACCGTGGCCACCAACGCGCTGCTGGAGCGCAAAGGGGCGCGCACCGCGTTTGTCGGTACGGCCGGCTTTGAGGACCTGCTCGAGATCGGCCGCCAGCACCGACGCAGTCTCTACGACTGGCTCGACCCCGGCCGCGCGCCGCTGGTGGAACGCGAGCTGCGCTTCGGCGTCGCGGAGCGCACCCTGGCCGACGGCTCCGTGGAGACGGCTTTGTCGCGAGACAGCGTTGACCGCCTCACCGGCGAGCTGAAGCGGCGCAACGTCGAATCCGTAGCCGTCTGTCTGCTGCACAGCTACGCTCGTCCGGAGCATGAGAAGGTTTTGGGCGAAGCCTTGCGCGAGGCGGGTTTTTTCGTGTCGCTGTCGTCGGAAATTCTGCCGGAGCACCGCGAGTATGAGCGCGCTTCGACCACGGCCGTTAACGCCTACGTTTCACCGCGCATGGCCGGGTACCTGAGCCGTCTGGCGGCTGGAATTCCGCCCGAGGCCAGGCTGCGGGTTTTTCAGTCCAATGGCGGCTCGATGTCGGCTGCGCAGGCCGGAGTCGAGGCGGTTCGGACGGTACTGTCAGGCCCGGCCGGCGGCGTGCGGGGCGCGGCGGCGGTATCCCGGGCCGCGGGCCACGAGCGCATCATCAGCTTTGACATGGGCGGCACCTCCACCGATGTGGCGCTGTACGAAGGGCGCTTTGAGTACGCCGCCGAAGCGGAGGTCGCCGACTGTCCCGTGCGGGTGGCGATGCTCGATATCCACACCGTCGGCGCGGGGGGCGGCTCGATCGCCTGGTTCGACCCCGGCGGCGCGCTGCGCGTGGGGCCCGAAAGCGCCGGCGCCGATCCCGGTCCGGTCTGCTACGGCTCGGGAGACCGCATCACCGTCACGGACGCCAACCTCTTGCTGGGGCGTATAGACCCCGAACGATTCCTGAGCGGCCGCATGCCCCTGGACGAGGCGCGGGCGGCTCAAGCCATGGCGCGGATGGCCGCCCGCGCCGGCGTCTCGCCCAATCAACTCTCCGAAGCGATCGTGCACACCGCCAATTCCAACATGGAACGGGCCATTCGGCGGATCTCAGTCGAGCGCGGCAAGGACCCGCGCGATATGACCCTGACGGCCTTCGGCGGCGCCGGTCCGCTGCACGCCTGCGAGCTGGCCGAGCGGCTGGAGATGCGCACGGTTCTGGCCCCTCGCCACGCCGGGGTGCTCTCGGCGCTGGGGATGCTGACGGCGGACTTCGTGCGCGATCACTCCGCCAGCCTGCTCGACAAAGACCACGAAGCCGTCTTCGCGGAGCTCGAAGCCAACGCCCGCGCGGAGTTGGCCGATGAAGGCTTTTCGCGGGCCCGGTTGGAACGCTCGCTGGACTTGCGATACGAGGGCCAATCCTACGAGATCAGCGTGCCTTGGTCCGAGCGCGAGCGCTTCGACGAAGCTCACGAGCAGCTCTACGGCTATCGGCACGAGGGCCGCCGGCACGAGGCCGTAACGGCGCGCCTGCGCGCTATCGGCTTGTCGGACAGGCCGTCCGTCCTGCTGGATGCGCCGGGGGAGGCGCAGGCCTTTTCGTCGACATACGCGCCGCCTGGCTGGGAGGCTCGGCTGGATGAGCACGGCAATACCGTCCTGACACGCTCGTAGCGTGGGCTTTGGCGAAGCCGACGCGCCGATGAACAGCCGCGAAGGCCTCGACCTGGGGGTCGAGGCGGCAGGCGTAGGCGCCTGCGCCACGCGACGAGCGTATCAGGCAGCGCCGGATATTCGTGTCCGGCGCCTGCAGAAGGAAGGTCGGCTGGAAAGCCGACCCTGCGGGCTTCGTCAAAGCCCGCGCCGCGATCGCCCGGAACCAGTCGGACGACATACAATGGGCCGTGATGCATCGTCGCAACTTTTTGAAGACAGCCACAGCCGCTTCCGCCGCGGCGCTCGCGGGGTGCGCCGCCTCGCCGCAACCGGACAAGAACGCCCGCGCGATCAAGATCACCGGGCTGGAGGTCTTTCGCATCAACGTGAACTCCCGCGGCCCTTGGCTGATCGCACGGCTGTCCACTGACGCCGGGCTCACGGGCCTGGGCGACGCCTCGCACTCGGGACGCGAGGATCCGGCCATCGCCAAGCTGATCGAGTACATGAAGGTTGTCCGCGGCGGCTCAATCTTCGACATTGAAAAACTGCGCGCCCACGCCCACCCGCAGTATGCGCAGGGCGGCCGCGGCGTCTCCTGCGCGCTGGCGGCGCTGGAGCAGGCGATGTACGACCTGCAGGGCCAAGTCTTCGGGGTTCCCTGCTGGGCGCTGTTCGGCGGCAAATTGCACGACAGCGTCCGCAACTATGCCAACATCAACCGCTCGGTGGACGAGCGCACTCCCGCGGGCTTCTCCGAGCGCGCCGGGCAGGCGATCGAGGCCGGCTTTGACGCCGTCAAGATCGCGTCGTTCGACGGCATGCCCCGCAACGGGTCGGCGGCGGAAATCGAGGCCCACACCAAGCTCGGCATCGACTGCGTGCAGGCCGTGCGTGACACCATCGGTTCGGACAATGACCTGCTGGTGGACGCCCACAGCAACTTCGACTACGAACGCGGCCTGGACCTGATCAAGCGCATGGTCCCCCTGAATCTGTTCTTTCTGGAAGAGATCACGCGGCCCCTCGATGACTTCGCTCGCCTGAAAGCCCAAGCGCCGATGACGATCGCCGGCGGCGAGTCGCTGTTCGGAGTCCAGGAGTTCCACCCCTACATCAAGGCCGACCCGGTGCATATCACCATGCCGGACGTGAAGTACTGCGGCGGCATGTTGGAACTGAAGAAGATCGCCGCGATGTCCGAGGCGGCCGGCATGCAGTGTTCGCCTCACGGCCCGGCGTCGCCGATCGGTAACATGGCCGCGGCGCACGTCTGCGCCACCATGCCGAATTTCTCGATCCTGGAGTACTCCTTCGGCGACGCGGTGGATTGGCGCTCTGAGATGACCGACCCTCCGGAGCCGCTGACCAAGGGCGGCATTTTGAAGGTGCTCGACACGCCGGGTCTGGGCTATAAGCTCAACGAAAAGCTGATCGACGAGCGCTTGGTGGACAAGGCGACGGCGTAAGGGGCGGCCGGAAGGCCGCCCGAAAGTTTCAAATTCCACGGAGTTGATTCCGGCTAAGGATTGGCTCGGATGTCGAACGCGGTCAGCTCGGCCTGATCGCGGATGAACAGCCGTCCGCCGGAGATGACCGGCAGCGTCCAGGTTGGATAGGCGCCGCGTCCGATCTCAAACCGCGAGATCTCGCGATAGGCTTCCGGCGTCGCCTCGGCCAGACCCACCACGCCGTCCTCGCCTTGCAAGTACAGCAGGCCCTCGGCAAAAATCACCTGCCCCTTGCCCACGCTGCGGTCCTGCCACATCACCTCGCCGGTTTCCAGCTTCATGCAGGTGAGGATGCGGCTGGAGTAGCCGTACAGGTGGCCGTCCACCAGAACGGAGCTAGAGTAGTGGTTGCGCATGTCGCGGTTGAAGTAGACCTCTTCGACCTCGACGCCGCCGCCGGAAGCCTTCATGCGCAAAAGAGCGCAGCCGGTACCGTAGTTGGTGGAGACGAAGACTAGGTCCCCATCGACGATGGGTGTGGCGATGTTGGCGGTGCGGTTGGAGACCTTTTCATACCGCCACAGCAGCTTGCCGTTGTCGGCGCGGAGGGCGATGGCCGCCCGGCCGGTCAGCACGACGTACATGCGAATGCCGCCAAGCTCGGCGACGACCGCGGAGGAGTAGCCGGCCGCGTCGCTTTCCGACTTCCAAATCAGCGAGCCGTCCTGCTTGTTGAGCGCCACCACGCTGGCGCCGGGGCCGCCGGCGTTGACGATGAGCTTTTCACCGTCGATCAAGGGCGACTCGCTCATGCCCCAGTTGATGTTGGAGCCGCCGTAGGTCTTGAGCAGATTCACCTGCCAGACCACCTTGCCGGTTGCGGCTTCGGCGCAGATCAGGTTGCCGTCGCCGCCGAGGGCGTAGATGCGCTCGCCGTCAATGGTGGGCGTGCCGCGCGGGCCGTTGCCGCGAGAGTTGCTGTAGGAGTCGCCGTGCGGCAGCGTCCAGAGGGTTTTGCCGGTTTCCACATCGACCGCAATCAGCGTCTGCCGGCCGTTGACCTGGCCCTGCGTGAACAAGCGGCCGTCAGCGATGGAGAACGAGGCGTAGCCTTCGCCCAGGGATTTGATCTGCCAAAGCTGCTTCGGACCGGCCTCGGGCCACTCCTTCAGCAGGCCCGTTTCGCTGGAGCGTCCGTCGCGGTCAGGACCGCGAAACTGATGCCATTCCGCGCTAAGCGAGATGGCGAAAAGGAGACCGCATGTCAGCAAGAGTCGCATACCACGCCAGTATAGCGGCCTCAAAGTACCGCCCCAGCCGACCGGCGAGGCCATGTCACAGCCCGCTGGCACGAGTCCGCTAAGAATCCTATTGCCATAACGGACCAGATTGAATAAGCTCAAGCTGTCAAACGATAGTTGCACGCGGTAGGCCGCATAGGTGGAGGTTGTGGATGATTGCTCAAGGAGTCCCGTTCACCCGACTGCTCCGCCGCTCCTTAGCACAGGCTCCGCGAGTGATCGCGATGGCAGCTGTGATTGTGCTTGTCGGTTGCCCTTCCCCAGTGCGCGAGGCAGCCTCAGATGAGGGTTCCGCCACTGCTGCCGAGTCACCGCTGATCGAAGCTCTGGCGGAGATTCCGGGCCGGTTTGAGCAGGCTCCTGGTGCGGACGCCTGGATTTACTCGCACGCCGTCGAGATCGAAGCGATGCTCAGCGACCGCGAGCCCCACTCGTCACTCGAAGAGTTGGTCGCGTGTCTCGACGACCGGCGGCCTTCGGCTTCCGTCTTGCGCGGCGATCGAGTGTCAGTCGGAATTGTGTGTTATCAAGCACTTAGACAGACCGCCTACTTCGAGCCCGCGGACGCCGATGGCGACATTGTCCCTGATTGGCCCGGGGATATCCCACCGGACGCCCTCCTTGAAGATCTCCTGGCCGCCCAACAAGCATGGATAGCCGTTCTAGATAAGCGTTCGTACATCCTTTTGTAAACCACAGCAGTTTAGAGGATGCCCATATGCCCACCATCCCCAGCACGATTAATGATGTAACGGTCGAGTTTGGAGCCGCGGTCAATAGGGATGTCAATCAGACTATGATCAACGGCCTGAATCACTGCATCAAGGCCGCCATTGCCCCCGGTCACAGTTTGACAAAGATCTATATCTCTTCGGCCTTCGATCAGCACCAGTTGCCGAGCCGACACATGCAGCAGAAAGCTGTCGACATCTCACGTATCAACGGGACCAAGATCGTCATCGGCTACCCCGCGACAGCATCGATCAAAGCAATCGTCGACGCCATTCAAACCGCCTTTGAGAGCTTCACGAACCGCCGTGAGAACTTCGGGCCGGCGTTCAAGAAGAAGCTTGGCAAAGCTCACTCCGTCGGCGGGCACAAAGACCACATCCACCTGTCCGTCAACTGACGCCTCACGCCGATTCCCGATCAGTTGACGGCCGGGTTATCCTCATACTATGTCGCCATCTCGTCGCACCTTCTTCACGGCTCTTGCCGGCGCCGCCGCGCTGCCCCGCTTCGCCTCCTCGCTGGCGGCCGCCGGCAGCGACGAAGCCTACTGGCAGGCCGTGCGGATGCAGTTCTCCTTCCCCGAGGACAAGGCGCCGATGAACGCCGCCAACCTCTGCCCTTCCCCGTTGGCGGTGGCGCTGCGGGTCTCCGAGCTGACGCGCGACATTGACGCCGACTGTTCGTTCCAGAACCGCGCCAAGTTCGCCGATCTCACCGAGCAGTCCCGCGCCAAGGTCGCCGACCAGATGGGCGTCTCCGCCGATGAGATCGCGCTCGTGCGCAATACCAGCGAGTCCAACAACATCATCAACAACGGCCTGCCGCTGCAAGCCGGCGACGAGGTGGTAATCTGGGAGCAGAACCACCCCACCAACCATGTCGCCTGGGAAGTGCGCGCCAAGCGGCTCGGCACGGTGGTCAAAAAGGTGTCGACCCCGGCTAACCCCAAGAGCATCGACGACCTGATCGAGCCCTTCCGCAAGGCTCTCGGCCCTAAGACGAAGGTGCTGGCGCTGACCCACGCCTCCAACACCAGCGGCGTCAAGCTGCCCGTCAAAGAGCTGACCGAGATCGCCCACAAAGCGGGAATCTACGTCCACGTGGATGGCGCGCAGAGCTGGGGCGCGCTGAACGTGAACCTGCGCGAGATCGGTTGCGATTCGTATTCGGCCAGCTCGCACAAGTGGTTCGTCGGCCCCAAGGAAGTCGGCCTGCTCTACGTCAAGGCGGACCGGGTGGCCGAGATCTGGCCGAACGTGGTCGCTCCGGGCTGGGGCGATACAGCCGAGACCGTGCTGGTCGGTGCGCGCAAGCTGGAGAACATGGGCCAACGCGACGACGCCGCCCTGGCGGCGGTGGGCGCGACGGTGGACTTCCACAAGACCGCCGGGCAGGCTCGCGTGGAGCAACGCATGGTGGCGCTGGCGCAGCGGCTGAAAGAAGGCCTCAAGGAAGCCGGCGCCAAGCTGGTGACGCCGATGAAGCCCGAGCTCAGCGCCGGCGTGGTCATCATGGAGGCCCCTGCGGCCAACCGGCAGGCGCTCATGGACAGCCTGTACAAGGATCACGGCATCGCCGGCGCGACCACCGGCGGCTTGCGGCTGTGCCCGCACCTCTACAACACGGTCGAGCACGTCGATCGGGCGATCGCGGGCGTCAAGGCCAACCGTAAACTCTGGGCCTGACGGCCAAGAACCGCGCTCAGGCGAGCTCGGGTTGGCTGGGATCGCGCTTGACCCAGCGAAAGGCCGGTATGGAATTCTTCCAGAAGAATTTCTCGGCCGCCTGCCCTCCCTTGGCCGCGAAATAGGCTTTTAGAATATCCAGGGCCTCCTTGTTCCGGCCGGAGTAGACCAGGCGGTCTTCCCCAAAAATGTCCCAAATCAAGTCCATCACGGGCTTGTAGACAGCCGGATCAAACGGTGCGTCCGCGCTGCCGCGCGGACGATGCAGACCGGAAACCTTCACGTAGACGTTACTGCGGCTGCTGAGGTCGCGCAGGTGGCCGGAGTACCGCTCCAGGCCCGTCGCGTCCGTGGGCGGCGCGAGAGCCTGCAAGTGCCCCAACACAACCCGGAGCTCAGGGACTTTGTCCGTCAAGCGCAGCGTCGCCTCGATCAGGTCGAATCGCGGGTTGGCGACCTCAAAGGTCAGGCCCGTTTCGGCGAACGCCTTCATGTTGGCGATGAACTCGGGCCGATCCACGGCGGCGACAATGTCGTGGCCCTCCCAAATGTTGCCATAGCGAATACCCAGGAAGAGCTTGTTGCGGTGGTGCCGGTCCAAGAGCTCCAAGAACTGCTGCCCCAGCGGGTCCAAGTTGCCGACCATGCCCGTGATCATCGGCTCGTCTTCGATGAGCATGAGCACCCAAAGGTTATCTTCCACCCAAGGGCTGGCTTCGACCTTGATTCCGCCGACAATGCCCAGCGGCGTCGCTGTTTCGCGGTAGTGCTTCGGCAGGAACGGCGGGTTGTTCGGAGTAAACGGAAACGGCGCGCCCTGGGGCCGGGTCTGGTCGTAGAGGTGGAAGTGCGTGTCGATAATGGGCATCTTGGAGCCCTGCGCGCTCAACAGCGGCGCCGCGGCGGCGCCCGCCGCCGCCGTTAGAAACGCCCTCCGGCTCGCAGGGATTTGTGAGGCTGCAACGCGGCCGAATGGGTTGATCATTTTGTTTGGCATGGACTTGAGCCCGGGAGCGAGTCACCTGTCGTGCGGGGCGTCGGGCGCGTCGGTTTCCGGCAACCAAGCCTTCAAGCCTTCAATGACGGCCGAATACTGCGGATCGCGCGCGAGATTCTTCCACTCCTGCGGGTCCGTGCGGTGGTCGTAGAGCTCTTCGCCGCCGTCCGCATACCGGATGTAGCGATACAGCGGAGTGCGCAGAGCGTGGTTGGCTCGCCCGTGGGTCGTCAGGGCCGGCCGGTCCCAGGCGGCCTTCGGATCGCGGAGCAGCGGCGTCAGGCTCTTACCCATCAGCGCCTCGTTTTCGCCCAGACCGGCCAAGTCCACCAGCGTCGGGTAGATGTCGAGCAGACTGACCGGCGTTGTCACGCGCGTTCCGGCCTTCGTTCCTTCCTTCAAGCCGGGCGCCATACCTTCGGGCACAACCATCATCAACGGCGTACGCGTCGCCTCCTCCCACAGCGCGAACTTGCGCCAGTGGCGCTTCTCGCCCAGGTGCCAACCGTGGTCCGTCCACAGCACAATAACGGTGTTAGCCGCGTGCGGGCTGGCGTCGAACGCATCCAGCAGCCGCCCGATCTGCTCGTCCACGAAGGCGATTGACGCCAGGTAGCCCTGCACGGCCTGGCGGTACTGGTTGTGCTCGATCACCTTCTTGTGGTCGCCTTCAGGCCGCGCCATGCGCACCCCCGCCGCCGGGATGTCCACCAGGTCATCCGGGTTCACCGACGGCAGCTCGATCGTCTCCAGCGGAAACATGTCGAAGTACTTCCTCGGCGCATACCACGGCAGGTGCGGGCGAAAGAAGCCGCACGCCAAGAAGAACGGCTTGTCAAACTCGCCGGCCAGCTTGGCGGAGACCCAGTCCACCACCTGCGCGTCGCCCATTTCTTCAGTGGGCGCGTCCACCGGCCCCCAGTCAAAATGCGCCGTATTCGGAATCCCGTTGACGGGAAGATTCGGCGGGACAGGGTCGTCAGGCTTGTTCTTGGTCTGGCTGGGCCAATACTCGTCCCATGAGGGCGGGTCAGGATAGGCGCCGTGGTAGATCTTGCCCGAGCCGCCTACCCAGTAGCCGTGCTTCCGGAAATGTTGCGGCAACGTCACGGCGTCCTGGAGCGGCGGACGCCACGGCTGCGAATTCAGATACACGCCGGATTGGTGCGCCGCAATGCCCGTCATCAGCGCCGCCCTGGACGGATTGCAGGCCGGCACGGCGGTGTAGGCGTGGGTAAACAGGACGCCGCGCTCGGCCAGACGGTCCAAGTTCGGAGTCTTCGATTGCGGATGGCCGCCCAACACGCCGATCCAGTCGTTCAAATCATCGATCGCGATGAACAGAACGTTGGGCCGGTCGGCGGCCTGGGCCATTAACCCGGCGAACAGGGAGAGTGCGAGCAGCTTGCGCATCGGGCTGATTATAGCCCTATCCGTAGGGCCGGTCTTCGGTTACCTTTGGATGTCATGAAAAGCCTCCGGATGATCCCCCTGCTCCTGCTCGCGCTTGCCGCCTCGGCCCAGGAGCCGCCGGTGATTTTGCTCAACGGTTTTGACGTTGGGGCGGCCCAAGGCGGCGAATGCGTGGTGCAGCCGGACTCCACCTCCACCTTCGGCCGGCTGCAAGAGCTTCTGGCCGAAGACGGCCGCGAAGTCATCTTTTTCGACAACTGCGCCTTCGGCACGCCGCTGATCGAGGAGATCGGAGCGCGGCTGGGCGAGACCATCGCGGAGCTCGAAGCCGAGCAGGTGGACCTGATCGGCTACAGCATGGGCGGCCTGGTCATCCGGTCCTATCTGGCGGGGAAAGGCGTCGCCGACGGCGCGTTCGAGCCGCCCACGTCCACGATGGTGCGAAAAGCAATCTTCCTGGCCACTCCGCACTTCGGGTCGTCCATCGCCAGTCTCGGCCCGGATGAAGGGCAGCTTCGCCAGCTCCGGCTGGGAAGCCGGTTTTCGTGGGATCTGGCCACTTGGAACCAGGGTCTGGACGACTTGCGGCAGGTGGACGCACTGGCCGTGGTCGGCTCCGGCGCGCGCGATTCCAGGGGCGACGGCGTGGTGACCATCGGCAGCGGCTCGTTGCTCTCCTTCGTCGGGCAGACGGCGGAGCGTACGCGGGTGATTCCGGCGTGCCATAACTCCCTGGCCCTGATCCTTTGCAACGCCACTCTGCCGCTCGCCGCCGTGAGCTCGGCCGAGCACCCGACGGCCATCGCCGTACGCTCGTTCCTGGCCGATGAACCGGACTGGAGCGAGGTGGGCGTACCGGTCACCGAGCACCCCCAGACGGGCGGGCTGGCGGACGTCATCCTGGAGCTTCGGAGCGCGGGCAATGCGGTAATCGAGAACGCTATCAGCGTCCGCGCCGAGCTGCCTGCCGGAAATGCGGTGAACCTGGCGTGGGGCGCCGCGGGCCTGTTCCACGCCGTCAACCTCTCCGGCGCGAGTCTGCCTGTAACGGCTCTGACGCCCGAGGATGGCGAGATCCGGTCCTCCATCGCTACGGCGACCGGCGCCACCCGCGTGACGGCGGTCAAGGCCGGCGCCCGCATCGTCCGCGTCATCCCGTCCGCCGCTTTGATTGACGGCCTGAGCTTGGCGCCGAATTCGTTGGTCTCGCTCTTTGGCGAATCGCTCACCGATGTGGAGGAAGCGGTCGCCGCCGAGTTGCCCCTGCCGACCGAGCTCGGCGGCGTCAGCCTGACGCTGGACGGCGAGCCGCTGGGACTGCTGTACGCCTCACCCGGGCAGGTCAATGCGCTGTTCCCGGAGGGCGTGGAAGGCTTGCGAAAGCTGGAGGTTGACTCGCTGCTGGGCAAGCACGGTCTCAACATCCTGATCGAGCCGGCGGCGCCCGCGATCTTCACGCTCAACCGCTTGGGGACCGGACCGGCGGCGGCGCTCGACGCCCAGAGCTTCGATCTCATCACGCCTGATACGCCGATCGCCAAGGGCCGTTTCGTGGCCCTCTACGTCACCGGGATCGGCGAGGTCGAAGTTGAGGTATTGCTCGGGAGTACAACACCGGAAGTTCTCTATGCCGGACCGGCCCCTGGTTTTCCCGGCCTGCAACAGATCAACTTCCCGGTGAGCGCCGAACCCGGCGAGCAGGAGCTGCGAATCCGCGCCGGAGGGCGGCTCAGCAACACGGCGACTCTGGCTCTGGGCCCGGCGTTACCATAAGGGTTGCGCCCGCTGCCGATCATCTTCGTCGCCTTTCTGGCGGCCTGCGCCGGGCCGGAGCCCTTGCAGGACTTCGGCGCGGTCCCGCCGTTCGAGCTGACCGAGCGTAGCGGCCGAAGTTTCCGTAGCGAAGAGCTCGCGGGCAAGGTGTGGGTGGCGGATTTCGTGTTCACGACCTGCGCCGGGCCGTGCCCGCTGATGTCGGCGAACATGAAACGCCTGCAGGCCGCGCTGCCGGACTCGGACGACATACGGTTGGTCACATTCACCGTGGATCCTGAGCGAGATACGCCGGAAGCCCTCCAGGAATACGCCAAGCGCTACGGCGCCGACCCGGAGCGCTGGCTGTTCCTGACGGGCGAGAAGCAGGCCCTCTACGAACTGATCCAGAAGGGATTCCTCCAGGCGGTCGACGACGGGTCCCTGTCGGAGGACGGCCGTCCCGGTCCGGGTATCATCACCCACAGCACGCGCTACACGCTGGTCGATCGCGAGGGCCGTATTCGCGGCTTCTACTTCGGCGCCGAGGACAGCGTGGTGGACGAGATCCTGCCCGACTTGAAGCGATTGCTCCCGTAGGGGCGGGCGGGAAGCCCGCCCAAGCCCAGTTGAGGCTCGAACATCGTGCGGTTTGGGCGGCCTTCCGGCCGCCCCTACGCTTCCCCAGATCCCGTGGCGCAGGCGCCTACGCCTGCCGCCTCGACCCCCAGGTCGAGCCCCGCCGGATTTCAACGGCCCCGTGTCAAGCCACAGGCTCGACTGCACGGCTGGAGCCGTGCGCCACATCCCTACGCCCCCGTTACGCCGGCGGCCTCAAACGTCGTCATTTCGCGATACAACGCCACCGCCTGCGCCACCGTCCCCATGGCCAACGCCGCGCCGGAGCCCTCGCCCAGCCGCAAGCCCAAATCGAACAAGGGAGCCGCCGGCACGGCGCCCAACAGCCTGCGATGCCCCCTCTCGGCCGATTCGTGCGACCACAACAGGTAGTGCGACAGTTTGGCATTCAGCCGCAGGGCAGCCAGCGCCGCCGCCCCGGCGATAAACCCGTCCACGACCACCGGAGTCCGTCGCGCAGCGGCGCCCAGGTAGTAGCCCGCCATCGCGGCGATCTCAAATCCGCCTACTTTCGCCAGCACGTCGATGGGATCGCTAGGGTCCGGTCGGCGCAAGCTCAGGGCTTTGTTTACGGCTTGAACCTTCTTCCTCCAACCGAGTGTATCCAAGCCGGTTCCATGGCCCACAATGTCAATGGGTTGGATGCCCGCAAGGGCCGCGGCCACGGCCGCGGCCGCCGTGGTGTTCC
>CAYOPA010000114.1:0-12531 GCA_964405625.1 uncultured Bryobacterales bacterium | reverse complement strand
CCCGGGTCGGCGCTGTTTACTCAGGTCCGCTGCGGGCTCAACGGCCGGCGCTTCAAGCTCTACAAGTTCCGCACGATGTGCCACAACGCGGAGGCCTTGCAGCAGGATCTCCAACACCTGAGCCTGAAGGACGGCCCCGTCTTCAAGCTGGACCGCGACCCGCGACTGACCAGCATCGGCGGCTTCTTGCGGCGCTACTCGATCGACGAGTGGCCGCAGTTTTGGAACGTGCTGCGCGGCGATATGTCGTTCGTGGGTCCTCGCCCGCCGCTGCCGTTCGAAGTGGAGCAGTACGCAGCCTGGCAGCGCCGCCGCCTGCGGATGCGGCCCGGGCTGACTTGCTTGTGGGTTGTTCGCGGTCGCGACACCTTGGATTTCGAGAGTTGGATGAAGATGGATCTTGAATACATCGACAACTGGTCGCTGTGGCTTGACCTGAAGATCCTGTTGCAGTCGATTCCCCTGGTCCTGGCCGGCCGCGGCGCGCATTGAAGCCTGGCATGACCGACTTTCGCGAAGCCTGGGACCGCGTCGCCGCGCTCGAAGGGCAAGTATTCCGCACCGACCGCGGCCAGGAGTTCTCCTACCGCTTCAAGCGGACCTTCGTGGTCGTCTCGCCGGGCGCGCAGTCGATTCCGCGCACGAATTTCGAAAAGGTCTTCAAGAAGTCGCCCAAGCCAGTGCAAGGGCAGCGCCACATTGAGGCGATCTTTGGGGACGAGCGCTTCCACTCCATTGATTAGCGTCCGGGCTCAGTAGCCCGCCATGAACGATTCCGTCCGTGACGCCGTCTTTGAGACCGCCCTGGCCCACAGTCCGAAGTCGCACGCCGAAAACGTCTGTCTCACGTGGATATGGACTTCGATGTACTCACATCGGCCCGCGGCCCCCTCCACGTCAACGACATCCTCGAGCGCATCCGCGCGCAGTTCGGCGTCGAAATCAACCGCGATAGCCTCGTCATCTCGCCCAAGCAGCTGTTGCGGATCCAAATCGACGGCCAGTCCCTCGTGCAGGCCGCCGCAGCCTGATCCAGATGTAGAAACTCCAGAGTCGGGCCGCAGGCCCGACTGTACGGCGCAGCCGTGCGCCACAAGCAAACCTCACCGCCAACGCGGTGCGCCGCTCCGGCCGTCATCCCCCGGAAAATACGCGTTCGACAAATACTGCATCACCATCCGCTCGGTATTGAAGTACGAGCCGTTGATGGCGATGGACGCCCGCATCATCGACCCGTAGGCGCTGGGGCGCCCGTAGAACATCGGCACGACCGTTCGCTCCAGTTTGTCGTATAGCGAGGTCGCTTCGGCGCCGTCGTCGTCCAAAGGCTCGTTGCCGTCGCCGATCGCCCAGCCGGTGGCGCCTTCCAGCAGTCCCTCCACCCACCAGCCGTCGAGCACGCTCAGTGACGGCACCCCGTTCAGCGCCGCCTTCATGCCGCTTGTCCCGGATGCTTCCTGCGGCGGTTTGGGGGTGTTCAACCATAGGTCCACGCCGCTGACCATGTACTTTGCCCATTCCATGTCATAGTTCTCGACGTACAGGACAGGGACCTCCGGGCCGAGCCGGGCGGCGGCTTCGAAGATCCGGCGAATCACCGCCTTGCCCTCGTCGTCATGCGGATGCGCCTTGCCGCCGAAGATAAACTGCACCCCGCCGACATTCCGTACGATCGACCGGAGCCGATCCAGATCCCGAAATACCAGGTCGGCCCGCTTGTACCCGGCGGCGCGCCGGGCGAATCCGATGGTGAAGACGCCCGGTTCGAGCTGCGTCCCGGTCTGCGCTTTGACGCGCGCCAGCAGGGCGAGCTTGGCGTCGGCGTGGGCCTGCCGCACCTCCTGCAATGGAATGCCGATGGCATATCGAAGGTATTGGTTATTGGTGCGCCACTGCGGGATGTTGGCGTCCAGCATCTGCTGGATCGAATGGCAGGTCCAGGTGGCGGCGTGGACGCCGTTGGTGATCGCCGCGATCGGGTACGACGGAAACATTCCGGCCGATACCTGCCCGTGCCGCATCGCCACGCCATTGACGTAGTGCGACGCCTTCAGCGCCAGGTAAGTCATGTTGAGCTCGCCGTCAGGGAACGCGCCCATCCGGCGCAGTCCCTCCATGCGGCGCTCGCCCAGCACCTGCCGCGAGAGCTCGGCGTCAAAGCGATCGTGCCCGGCCGGAACCGGGGTGTGGGTCGTGAAGACGCACTTTCTGCGGATCGCGCTGATATCTTCCTGAGTGACCGCTTCCAGCGTCCGCCCGCCCAAGGATTCTTCGAGCAGCTCCAGCGCCAATAGGGCCGCATGCCCCTCATTCATGTGAAAAGTCTCAATGCGGTCAAAGCCCAGCGCCCGCAACATCTTCACGCCGCCCACGCCCAGGATCGTCTCCTGGCGGAGGCGGTGGCGAGCGTCGCCGCCGTAGAGGTTGTGCGTCAGCGTCCGGTCTTGCTCGTCGTTTGCCGCTAGGTCGGCGTCGAGCAGGACGACGGGGACCTCGGCGCCGCTGTTTCCCCGCAAGAGGTAGCGCCAAGCCGCGACGACGACGCGGCGCCCCTCCAGGCAAACCTCAACCGTTGGCTCCTGCCGCTCGGCCCGCTCCTCGGGCCGCCAGGATTCGGGCTCCTCGCTTTGGCCGCCCGAGGGGTCCAAGTGTTGCCGGAAGTAGCCGTCGCGGTGCAGCAGCGTCACCGCGACAAGCGACGCGCCCAGGTCGGCGGCCGAACGCAAAGTGTCCCCCGCCAAAACCCCCAGGCCGCCCGAATAGGTCGGCATGGAGGCGTTCAGCGCGATCTCCATCGAAAAATAGGCGACCCGTCGGTCGCCGGACTCGCTCGACATGGCGCAACCCCACCTCCCCCTCGTAGCGGGGGTTAGAACGCGCTACGGCAGCGCAAGGCGACCCACTCTCAGGCTTGGGCCGAGAACGCGTTAGGCGATGCGCCCGCCCGGGCCTTCTGGGCCACGGCTGATTCCAACGCGGACAGGACTTCGTCGCGTTCCAAAGGTTGGCCTAGAACCGCGTAGACGCCATGCGCCAGGATCTCTTCGACGTTTACCGCCTTCCGCGGCACTATAACCACGATTTCGGCTGGGCTGTTTGTGATGGTTAGATCCTGGTAAACGCTCCACCAGTTGCCGTCGCAGAGCGTCAGGTCCGTTACAACCACATCGAACGTGTGTCCGGCCCGCATGGCCCGGCGCGCGCCGTTGCATGTGGTCACCGATTCAAATTGGAAGCCGCTATCGGCCGCCGCCTGCAGCATTTCGTCACGATCGGCTGCAGGCATGACAAGTAGCGCTCGTTTCGTCATCGCATCTGTACCTCCCGATCACTGATCTAGTCAGCAATCCGGGCGCCAAGCTCGAGACGCGTCAGCGCAACCGGGCGCGCAGCCCCACTGAAAACGTGTTTGTCCGGAAACCGGTGCTACGAAGAAACGTCTCGCCGAACGCATAATACCGCCAGTCGGTGACAAAGTCGATCCGTTCGGTGATTGGCGCGTTCAATTCCACCAGCGGCTGGTAAAAATCAGTGGCGCGGCTGCCTTTGTTGATGGCCATGGCGCCGCCCAGCCGGAGGCGGCCGTTGCGTGGCAATTCTGTTTCGACAAAGGTTCCGGCAAAGCGGCCCCTGTCGCGATAGCTGGCCAGCTCGGTTCCGAAGAACGGAAGCTGCACCATGTCGATGTCGGAGCGGATGTTGGTGTGAGTGTAGTCGGCGATGAGTGACACCGGCCCTCCGCGCGGCGTCCAGGAGACAATGACCGAAGCTTGCCGGCTGAGGAAATCCAGGTTGATGTCCGCAGCGTCGTTGCGATTGCTCAACGCCACGTAGGAGCCCTGCAACGAAAGCGTCTGGCTGAGGCGCTGGCGAACCCGCAGCGTTCCGCGGTGGTAGCGCATCAGGCCGGTGCGAAAAAAAGTCTCATCGCCCGGAGATCCCTCATAGTCGGCCGTCACACGCAGCGCGCCGTCAAACCAGCGGCTCGTCGCGCCGGCCAGGGCCACATGCCGGCGCATCGAGCCGCGATTGTCGGGCTCGTCGCCGAACTGCAGGCTTGCCGGAGGAGTCTCCGCCGAGCCCCAGTCGTAGCGATGACCGACTCGGACGGTGGCGTGGCGGCTCAAGTCGACGATCCCGTCGATTTGGTGCCGGCTGTAGTCAAACGCCAGCGTATTGACGGCGGCGAACGCCTGCGGCGAGGCCGCGTTGAGCGCCTGCGTCAACGTCGAGCCCGACGAGACATGGTAGCGGTCGGTAAACCAACTCTGCACCAGGCGCACCCGCGAGTGCGGCCGAAACTCCACGTTCCACGAGCCGGAGCTGTGCGGCCGGTTGGCGTCGGCCAGGCTCTGCTCCACGGCCGAGCCGAAAGGGCTCAACGACCCTAGGGCCACGAACGAGCCCGCGGCGGCCAGATCGTGCGTCACGTCGATGCGCGGCTGGCTGAACAGAAACTGCCCCGTAAAGCTCAGCCGTTGCCAGGGCCGGCCTTGCAGCACGCCCCGGCTGAACTGCCCGCTGCCCCGGGCCCGGTAGCGTTGGGCCAGCTCGTCGAGCAGGATCTCTTGCCCAAAGAGCCGGTTGCGGCGGTTGCCCCGGTTGGGATCGGCGTCGTTGTAGGAGATCGCCTGGTTGTCGCTAAAGCCGGTGCGGCCCTGCTCGACGGTGACGTCGTACTTGCCCAAGTTGACCCGTACGCCCGCCCGGAATGTGGTGAGCGCGTCGTCGAGATCGGTCGAGACCGGAAACTCATTGCCGTCGGTGACAAAGGTCGTCACGCCGCGCCCAAAACCGTCGGCGCGGTAGAAACCGAAAAACGGCTCAAAACGGTGACCCGGCAGCAGCGTCAGCTCCAGATCGACCTGCCGGCGGCGCACGTCCAGAGCGCGTTGGCTCAGCATCAGGCCCTCTTCGAGCAAGGGGTTGGCGAAGCTGGGCAGATTGTTGAAATAGGCGAGGTTGCGGTGGCGCACCTTCAGGTCGTACTTCTCGGCGCGGCGCAGTCCCAGGTAGATTGCGTTCGAAGGGTCGCCGCCCAGGCGGTCGCCGGTCAGCGCAAATTCGTCGGCCCACTTGCCGCCGGGCCGGTCGAAACGCAGCTCGCCTTCGTAGAGTCGGGGGCCCTCGCCCAGGTTGACGACGCTGCGGTAGACCTCAAAGTCCCCGGCATCGCGCACGAAACGGTTGCGTACGTCGGCGAAGCCGCTCCAGTACTCCCCGCCGCCGGCCGCGTCGTCGCCGCTCGTCGTCTGCGGCGTCGCCGCGGCGGCGCAGGCCAGCAGCGCGAGCGCGAGACGGAGGGTCATCGCAGAAAGTCCCGGCTCACAAACGATCCGTGGATCTTGGAATGGCAGGTTGTGCAGGCTCGGAACCGGGCGCTGCGCAGGTCATGGAAAGCCGGCGGCGAGCCCCCCAGCGCCGCCAGCGTCGTGGTGTGGCACTCCAGGCAAAGCTGCGCCACGTTGTGCCGCACCATCATGCGCGGGTTGGCCGAGCCGTGCGGCTCATGGCAGGTCGAGCAGGGCTCCATCTTCACTGGCGCATGCTCGAAAGGGAAAGGGCCGCGCTTGTCGCCGTGGCAGTTGTAGCAGGCGGTCTCGTTGACCGAAACTCGCGTCGGCCCGGCCACCGGCGATTGCCCGTGCGGGTCGTGGCAATCGACGCAGGAGATCGTCCCTTCATGCAGCTTGTGCTTGTACGGCCTCCGAAAGGCCGCGCTGACCTCGGCGTGGCAGGACGAGCAAAGCACGTCCGTCTTGGCCGACAGCAAGGGGCGCGCGGGGGCGTCGTGCGCCTGGTGGCAGCCGGTGCAGGCGACCTCGTTGCGCACATGGTCAGAGAAAAATCGCCCGGCCTGCTTCGTCCCCGCGCCGTGGCACTCCAGACAAGCCTGGTTGACGCGGTCCGGTTGCGACTTGGCCCAGACGGCCAGCGGCTCCGGGTCGAGCGACTGCACATGCGCCAACCCAGGGCCGTGGCAACTCTCGCAGGCGATTTCCTGAGCCTCCCAACGTTCAGAGGTCGCCAACAGCGCGTGCGGGTTGCCTGCAAATCCGTGGGACTGCTCGGCGTGGCAGACCTCGCAGCGTTTGGAACCGACATAGCCGCCCCGCTCCTGCGCCGTCGCCGTCAACGGCATCGCCAGCAACAGCAGGAACATCCAAGGCGAGGCGAACAGGCTCGCCTGCCGGTTCAGCTCCAGGCCCTCGTGGCAGCGGGTGCAATTGTTGAGCGTTCCGAAGGACTCGCCCTTGGGCGAATGGCATTTGGCGCAGGAGGTCCCGGCGGCCTCGGCTTCGCGGTGGTAGTCGTTGGAGTAGCGCGGCAGCGAGCCGGCCGATTTCATCTCAAACGTCCCCGGATGGCAGGCGCCGCACTCGCCTTTGGCGTCCACGATGTGCTGGTCGTGGTTGAAGGCGACCGGCCCCAGCCGGTTGGCGTATTGCACCAGATCGGGCAGACCCATTGCCGAGCCGCGCGCCTGCGCCGAGGCGTCGGTGTGGCACTTCAAGCAGTTGTTCTCCGAGCCGAAGGCTTCGCCGCCGGGTCGGTGGCAGGCGCCGCAAGAGGTCGAAGCGGCTTCGGCCGTCTTGTGCAGATTGTCCTTGTAGCCCAGCAGGCCCTTGGCCAGCGGGAAGATCTTGTTGTGGCAGGCCTGGCAGTTGTTGTCGGACAGCTCGATATGTTTGTCGTGATCGAAGCGCGCCGGGCCGAGCCGGGTGTCGATGGCGGGCGAGGACGGGATGCCGCTGACGCCGGTGACGGGCGTCGGCTTCGGCTCGCCCAGGCCGACGTGGCAACGGCTGCAATTGTCGGCGGCGGCGAAGGCCTCTCCGCCGGCCGCGTGACAACCGGCGCAGGAAGACTTGGCCGCCTCAGCCCCTTTGTGCATATCGAGACCGCCGAAGGCGAGGTTGCCGCGGCCCATCTCAAACAGCGTGTTGTGGCACTGCTGGCAGCGTCCTTCGGCGAGCTCGATGTGCTCGGCGTGGTCAAATTCGGCCCGCCCCAAGCTAGTCGCATAGCTCATCACCCCCGGCAAGGCCGCTTCCGCCGGGGCCGTCGAGGCGACCGCGCGGCGCGGCTGGCTGAGCCCGCTGTGGCAGCGGGAGCAGTTGTCGGCCGAGGCGAACGCCTTGCCTCCGGAGACGTGGCATCCGGCGCACGAGCTGCGGTTGGCTTCGGCCGTGCGGTGCAGATTGTCGCCGTAGTTGAGCGGCGCGCGCGACATCGGGAACAGCGAATTGTGGCAGGCCGTGCAGTCGCCGCTTTCGTAATTCACGTGCACGGCGTGGTTGAAGCTCGCCGCACCGGCGCCGGTGTTGTAATTAAAGGTCCCCGGCATGCCGCTGCCGCCCGTCGAGGTCAACGTGGTTCGCGCTTCGGGCGCGCTCACCGGCTGGCCGTCGGCCACGATCAGATGGCAGGACGAGCAGTCGTCGCTGAGGCGTCGCGCCTGCTGGTCCTGGCTGACCAACCCGGCGTCGTGGCAGCGGAAGCAGCCGGGGTTGTTCTCGTGGCCGTTGAAGTTGGGATGCGTCTCCCAGTCCACGCCCCAGCGGGGGAATACGTTGCGCTCGTAGATCGCCAGCAGCTCGGCGCCGGCCCGCTCCACGGCCGCCCGGTCGGCGCCGCCCTGGCCGCTGTAGAAGGCGGCAATCGCCGCCGGGATCTTCTCGCGCACCTCCTCGCGGCTGGGGTATCCGGCCTCCACCGCTTTCAATCCCTCGCGCTTGATGAACGGCAGCGCCGCATCGATCAGGCCCTTGGCCAGCGCCTCGTCAATCGCCTCGGAGGCGACCTCGAAGCTGTGCGCGGCGCGATTGTGGCAGTCGGTGCAGTCCATAGTCCGCAGCTTCATGTCGCGGGCGCGGTCGTCGCTCCAACTCGCCGTCGCAAACACCGTCTCGGCGCCCTCGGGCGAGGTGTAGCGCATCCACGGGATCTCGGTGCGCTTTTCATTGGAGCGGTACTCGATCCAGGCGCCGTTGGCCATGTGGGCGCCGTGGGCGCCCTTGGGATTGGACCCGCCGCCGATCGCCAGCAACAGCTCGGTGCGCGTCGCCGTGTTCGCTTCGTCGGAGGCGAAGCGGACCCACTCCTTGCGCTTCAGGCCCAGGTCGCGGTCGCTATGGCAGCGTGCGCAAGTCAGATCTCCCTGCGCCAGGTTATGCACGGGCGTCGGCACCGGCGTCGGGTAGGTGTTGGTCAGAACGCCGATGAGCTGGCTGGCGCCGTTGAGCTTGGCCGCCACCAGATTGGCCGCGCCGGCGCCGATGTGGCAGTCCACGCAGTCCACTTGCGAGTGGGGCGCGACCTGCCAAGCCGTGAACTCCGGCTCCATGATGTGGCAGGCCTGCCCGCAGAAGCTCGACGAATCCATGTAGGCGATCACCGAATAGGTCAGATGCCCGCCGATGATGACGTTAGCCGCGGTGGCGAGCCCGATGAACGAGATCAGCTTGCGGAACTCGGGGTTGGCCCACGACGGCGGCGGAAAGCTCGATGGATAGACCCCGGCGCGTCGCTTGCTCTTCTCCTTGAGGCGAATCCCAAGCGGAATCAACGCTAGCCCAAGAAGAAAGATCGCAGGGAGGGCAAAGACGCTTAGGAGCGCTAGGTAGGGGTGACCGCCGCCGGCGCCGAAATGCGCCGGCAGCGTGAACATCCAAGCCACGCCGCCGGTGGTGGTCAGGGCGATGCCGACGCGGCTGATCCAGTTGTCCGCCAGGTAGACAAGAGGGCCGAGACCGCCGCCGAAGAAGCCTTTGTTCTCCATCATCGTGTTCGTGAGCTGACTCTACCCGGAAAGAGAGCGCCGGAGGCGGCGACCGCGCTGGAGCGATCTCCGCCTCCGCTCACCTGGCGCTAGCGCGCGTGTACCTTCTGTACATCGAACTGCGAGCCCGGCCCGTGACAGACTGCGCAGGACTCGCCAAAGCTCCCCGAAATGTTCAGGTCGGCATGCGCGGCCGCAGTCAGCGAGGTGTGGCAGCCCAGGCAGGCCGCCGTGGCCGGCAGCGCTGGATTGAAGAAGCCGCGGGGATCGACCGTCGGCAGCAGGTCCGCAGCCAAGGGCAGGGCTTCCGACCCGCCGGTGTGGCAGGCTGAGCAGTCCGCCGTCGACCGCGGGTAGCGCACTTCGTTGAAATTGTACGCCCTGCTGGCATAGATCGTGATCTCGCGTTCCTGCGCTTCCCCGGCGTGGATGCGGTGAATCATGTCCTTGAAGTTGATTGACTCAGCTGCGCCGGCCGACTCCGGGCGGCGTGCGATATCGGTCATGTTCGGGTTGTGACAGATCACACAGTACTCGACTTCATTGCGCCGGCTGCTGTGAATGCTGAGGTCGTAGTGGCAGGAGTCGCACTTCTGTTGGGAGACCACCGTGCGCCGCGGGCTCGCCGGGCCGCCGCCCACGTTGAAGTAGAAAACGTCATTTTCCCCAGCGTCACTGACCGTGCGTTCTTGCCGGGTGCCGGCCAACAACGTTGCGCGCTGGAAGCCCTCGATGCCGACCGCCCACGTCCCGCGCGCATCTTCGGGGATCGTCGTGTTCTGGAACGTATACGAGTAGATGCCGTTCGATCCCGTCGCCGCCGTGGCGCTTTCGGAAGAGAATTCTGAGAAGTCGCCGCCTTGTGAGGCGCCCATCACCAGAGCCAGTCGCTCCACGACGGCGGGTTCAACCGGCTCGCCGGCATCGTTGGTGATCTTGAAGGAGACCGTCGGGCGCTGCCCGGGCGCCGTGTTGGCGACCGCTAAGATCTCAAACCGCGTGCCCGGCAAATTTTGCGAGAAGCGCGGGATCGTGTGTGCGCCCTTGATCGACAGATCGAACTCGAGCTCGCCCTGCGGGTTGTGGCAGCGCATGCACTGGTTGTCAGAGATCTGCGGCAGGTTGGCGTGGTTCTCGCCGGTGGCGAAATTGACCGTCTCGTGGCAGGAGCCGCAGGCGCGCCGGCTGGGATTGGTTAAGTGCCGGTTGGCGTCCGGCGCTCCCGCCTGCCGCGGCGCCGCCGGGCCGGACAGCCGCGCTAGTGCGACCCCCTCGGCGCGCGCACTGCTGCGGCTGCGCGTCGGGGCGATCTCGCTGGTCAGCGGCGCCGGGATCGCCCCGGGCTCCTCGGCGTGGCAGGTCTGGCAGTTGCGTACGTCGGCCGGGTAGGAAATCGTCGAATAGTCGAAAACTCGCCCGCGGAAGCCGATGATCCGGTACGGCTCGCCGGCCTGGACGCTCGGCAGATTCGCGCCCATGTGGATCTTGTGCGTCATCGTCGCCATGTCCACGGTGTTCCCCGTGTCCGGGTCCGTACTCTGCGGCTGATGGCAGGTCACGCACAACGCCATGCCGGTGCGGTTATCGTGCGCGGCGACCTCGCCGTGGCACTGGTTGCACTTGGCGTCCGTCACCGACAGCGTCACCTTTGGCTCGGCCGAGCCGTCGGGAACCCAATCGAAGGTGGAGAAGTCGCGCGCGATTCCCAGATCAAACTCCGACAGGTTGCGCACTGCCCAGGCCCCCACGGTATGGGTGCGCGAGCGGTCGGCGTCCGAGGGAATCCGGGTTCCGAAGGTATAGGTGTACTCGCCGTCGCCGGTGCGCTCAAAGCGACCGCCGGCGTCGGCGATCGACTGCTCGGCCGTGTCGCCTGTAATCGGGCTGGTGACCTGCCGTGAGGCGTAGGTGCGGTGTAGGGTCTGTCCGGCGGGAATCACGCTCAACACAGAGCGGATGTTGATCGCGCCAGCCGTCTGTAACCCCTGAATGTCCAGGGGCCTGCCCGCCGAATCCTTCACCGTGAAGCTGTAGCGGACGGTCCCGTCCGCGTCGGCCCAAGCTCGAGTGATGTCGAATTGCAGCCCCGGCCGAATAAAGCTCTGCTCCTTCTCGGTCAGGAAGTCCGCCTTCTTCTTGCGGCCCTCTTCCGCCTCGGCGGCAACCGCCCCGCCGGCGGTCAGCGCCGCCAGTGCGGCAACAAGCAAAAATCTGGCTAGGGTCTTGTTTCGAATCATCCCGGCTGCTCCCCTCGAATCTACAACGTCACGCACGCATTCCACGATCATCTCACCCGATCGGCAAGCCACATTGGGGAATATCCCCCACTGCGTTTCGGGCCAATTGCTGTGTTGTCAGCACATCGACCCGACTTAATCCTCTCGATAAAGCACGGCGGGCGCCAAACGACTTTCGCGCGAAAAAGCATAGCAAATCATCCAAACGTCAAAAAGGGCGGCGCGTGGCCGCGCCGCCCTTTTGTCAGCAATCAAAAGATCTCGAGCGCCGCTAAAACGCGTACAGCAATTTGCCCTGCGCCACGGCCACCGCCGTGTCGCCCTCGCCGGCGGCCGACTCGTCTGCTTCGGCCGAGACGACGCGGTAGTAGAGCCCGTCGGCGTCGCGATAGACCTCCAAATCCGCCGGCCTCGGCAGATCGCCCTGGATCAGCGCTTCCGACAGCGGGTCTTCGATGTACTTCTGCAGCGCGCGCCGCAGCGGGCGGGCGCCGTAGCTGCGGTCGGTCAGCGTCTCGTCGAGAATGTACTGCGCCGCCTCGGGAGTCAGCCGGAGATTGATCTCCTTGCGGACCAGGTTCTCGTTGATCTGGCCGACCATGAGCTGCACGATCTTGCGCAGGTCGTCGTCGCTCAGGCTCTGGAAGGTGATCACCTCGTCGATGCGGTTGAGGAATTCGGGGTTGAAGGTGCGCTTCACCTCGTTGAGCACCTCGCCTTCGACCTTCGACTCAACCGACGACTGCGTGCTGACGCCGGCGAAGCCCACCGGGGCCTTCGACTGCATGTGCCGCGCGCCGATGTTCGACGTCATGATGATGATCGTGTTCTTGAAGTCGACCGTGTTGCCGAGCCCGTCGGTCAGTTGGCCGTCCTCGAACACTTGCAGCAGGATGTTGAACAGGTCCGGGTGGGCCTTTTCGATCTCGTCAAGCAGGATGATCGAGTAGGGCTGCCGCTTGACCTTCTCGGTGAGCTGGCCGCCCTCTTCGTAGCCGACATAGCCCGGAGGCGAGCCGATCAGCTTGGAGACGGCGTGCTTCTCCATGAACTCCGACATATCGAAGCGCACCAGCGACTTCTCGCTGCCGAACAGGAAGTGCGCTAGGGCGCGGGCCATTTCGGTTTTGCCGACGCCGGTGGGTCCGAGGAACAGGAACGAGCCGGCCGGACGCTTGGACGACTTCAGGCCCGCGCGCGAGCGGCGGATGGCCCTAGCCAGCGCCGAGATCGCCTTGTCCTGGCTGACCACGCGCAAATGGAGCTCTTCCTCCATGCGCAACAGCTTGGCCATCTCCTCTTCCTTGATCGAGGTCATCGGCACGCCGGTCCAGCGGGCCACCACGTCCTCGATATCCTCCTTGCCGACGCTGGCGGCCGCGGTCTCGTCGATCTTGTACTTTTCGCGCAGTTGGCGCAGGTTCTCGCGTTCCTTACGCTCCTCGTCGGAGTAGAAACGCGCCTTCTCGAACTCGTGGTTCGCGATGGCGTTCTCCATGCGGTGCACGATGA
>CAYOPA010000113.1:1477-12558 GCA_964405625.1 uncultured Bryobacterales bacterium | reverse complement strand
GGCGGCTAAGCGGCTGGCGCGTTATGATGCTTTGACGCTCGTCTGCGGCCGCTATGAGGGCGTCGATGAGCGGGTGACCGAGCGGCTGGCGGACGAGGAGCTCTCGGTCGGCGACTTTGTGTTGAGCGGCGGCGAGTGGGCCGCCGGCATGATGGTTGATGCGGTGGCGCGTTGGCTGCCGGGAGTTTTGGGAAACGAGGCGTCGAGCGAGCGGGAATCGTTCGCGCCCGACGAGCTAGGCGGCGTGGGGGTGCTGGACTGTCCGCACTACACGCGGCCGGCGGAATTTCGCGGCTGGACGGTTCCCGAGGAGCTGCTCAGCGGAGATCACGAGCGGATTCGGCGGTGGCGCCGGCGAGAGGCGTTGCGCAAGACGGCGAAAAATCGGCCGGACCTGCTGGCCAAGGCGCCGTTAAGCCGCGAGGACCGCGAGTTGTTGAAAGAGATCGGCGTAGCGGGAGAATGAACAGATGCGGAACGCATTGCTTGAGAAAATCAGCCAGGGTGAGCGGCGCGAAGAGCTGCCCCACATGGAATCCGGCGACCAGGTGAAGGTGCATGTCCGAATTCGCGAAGGCGACAAGGAGCGCATCCAGATCTTTGAAGGCATCTTGATCGCACGTAACAACACCGGCGTCTCCGAGACGATCACGGTGCGCAAGATCAGCTTCGGCTCGATCGGCGTGGAGCGCATTTTTCCGGTCCATTCTCCGGTGGTGGCCAAGCTGGAAGTAGTGCGAAGCCACAAGGTGCGCCGCGCCAAACTCTACTATCTGCGCCAGCTACGCGGCAAGGCCGCCCGTCTGACCGAACGCGACCGCCGCTCCTGAGCGAATGTCCCGCCGCTCGCCAGCGATCGCGGAGCCGGGGCCGCCTCCGAAACGGCCCAATAGCCGGTTTGAACGGGAAACCCGTTCAGCCGGCTTCGGCGTCATTGCCGGAGTGGATGAAGTCGGCCGCGGTTGTCTGTTCGGACCCGTGGCGGCGGCGGCCGTGGTGCTCGACCCGCGCCGTCCGATTCCAGGGCTGGCGGACTCGAAGACTCTCGACCGCGCCGACCGCGAGCGGCTGGCCGCGAAAATCCGCGAGCGGTCGGCTGCCTGGGCGGTAGCCGGAGTGGACGCGGCCTGGATTGACCGCGTTAACATTTACCAAGCCGCCCGTTTGGCCATGCAACGCGCCGTCGCCCAGCTCAGCCTCCGCCCCGACTTTCTGTTGGTCGATGCGATGCGCCTGGAATTGCCGATCGAACAGCGCTCGCTCATCAAAGGCGACGCCCGTTGCCGTTCGATCGCGGCGGCCTCGATTGTGGCCAAGGTGGAGCGCGACGCCTGGATGGAGCGCTGGGACGAAACCTACCCCGGCTACGGCCTGGCGTCGAACAAGGGCTACGGCACGCCGGACCACCTCGACGCGCTGCGGCGGTTGGGGCCGACGCCGGCGCACCGCATCAGCTTCGCGCCGGTGCGCGCTGTCGCCCGCGGCTGCCGCCTGACTCCCCTGCCCCACACACCCCAGTTGGCGTTGTTCGCCGAGGCGGACAGCCGCTAGTGCTCACCGCCGACCATTTGGAATCAGAACCGCGCGCGGCCTCGGGCGCCGGCCGCATGATCCGAATCGTCGTGATTCTGTTCTGCGTGGAAGTGGGGCTGATTCTGTTGCTGCTGCCCTGGTCGCTGTTGTGGGACAACAACTTCTTCTTCAGTCTGGCCCCGCAGTGGAACCAAGTTTGGCTGAATTTCTATACGCGTGGGGCGGTTTCCGGCCTGGGCGTCGTGAATCTGTGGATCGCGGCGACCGAGGCCATGAAACTGTCGAAATAGGTCCCGGCGAGCCCGCTTCCATAGCCGTTACAATCAAGGCGCTGTGCGCATCCTGCTTTCGCTTCTGATTGTGACCCTCGCCGCCTCCGGCGCGGACTGGCCGGAGTGGCGCGGAGAAGGCCGCCGGGGCGTCTGGACCGAGGACGGTATCCTCGAAGAATTCCCCGCCGACGGGCTCAAGGTCCTGTGGCGGAAGCCAATCCACCTAGGCTACGCCGGACCCGCCGTGGCCGCCGGCCGGGTCTTTGTGACCGAGATGGAGCCGTCGTCTGGAACGAAGGGCGTCGAGCGGGCGCTGTGCCTCGACGAGGCGACCGGGGAGCGGATTTGGCAGCGGGAGTGGCCGGTCGACTACGCCGGCTTGGAGTACGACCTGGGCCCGCGAGCCACGCCGACGGTGGACGGCGACCGGGTCTACTTCCACGGGGCGGTGGGCGATCTCCTGTGCCTGCGCGCGTCCGACGGCGAGGTGGTCTGGAAGCTCAACGCTCGCCGCGATTACCAAGCCGAGCTGCCGACCTGGGGCTTCGCCAGCGCTCCGCTGGTGGTGGACGACCGGCTGATCGTGCTGTTGGGCGGCTCGCCCGACGCCAAGGTCGTGGCGCTGGACAAGCTCACCGGCAAGGAGCTGTGGCGGGCGCTGTCAGGCGACACCGAGCCGGGCTACGCTCCGCCGGTGCTGATTGAGGCCGGCGGTCGGCGGCAGGTCATCCAGTGGACGCCGCAGGCGCTGCATTCGCTCGACCCGGAGACGGGCGCCGTTTTCTGGAGTCAGCCGTTCTCCGTCAACTTCGGGCTGTCGGTGGCGACGCCGGTTCTCAGCCCGCACGGGCTGCTGATCTCGTCGTTCTACAACGGTTCGCGGATGTACCGGCTGCACCCGGACCGGCCGGAGGCGGAGTTGATCTGGAAGGGCAATTCCGACAGCGAGATCGACACCGACGGGCTGCACTCGCTGGTGACAACCCCGGTTGTGGCGGGCGACCATCTCTACGGCGTAGGCAGCTACGGGGCGCTACGCGGGCTGGACGCGCGCACCGGAAAGCGCATTTGGGAGACTCATGAGCTGACGCGCGAGAACGCCCGCTGGGCCTCGGCGCAGATCGTGCGGCACGGAGACCGCTACTTCATCAACAACGACCGCGGCGAGCTGATCCTGGCACGGCTGACGCCCAAGGGTTTTCAGGAGATCGACCGCACGCCGCTGCTGGAACCGACGCAGCCGTCCAGGCGGCGCCGGGAGCTGGGGAAGGTGCTGTGGGTGCATCCGGCGTATGCGAATCGGAGCTTGATTGTCCGGAATGATGAAGAGATTGTTCGGTTTTCGATGGAACGGTGAACGACCTCGCCGGAGTTGGCAACGACTTCAGGCCTCGACTGGGTTTGGGCGGCCTTCCACCTTGATTCGCGAGGCTTTGGAATCATCCGCTGACTTTACTTTCCCTGTCGGACACCCCCCTCGTTTTCATACGGAATCTTTCGCCTCCGATCCGTTAGACTCAGAGCGTGCGCGGGGCGACGGTTCGTCTCCTAGTCCTGCTCAGCTTGGTCCTTGAGCTCGCCGTTGCGCAGAGCGTGGGGGTTTGGGAAGATCGCGCGGATTTTCCTCTCGGGCTGACGGACGTCTCCGCCGCTGCCATCGGCGAGAGGGTCTACGTCGTTTGCGGCATTGCGCAGTCCGGGCTGCGCTCCAATCAGCTCTTCATCTACGATCCCGCCGACGATTCCTGGACGCAGGGCGCCCCGTTGCCAATCGACCGGGGCGCGGACCACTGCAATCTGGTCGCCGTCGATGGCGCGCTCTATTTTCTGGGCGGCCTGCGCGTCGGTCAGGGTTTCTTGACGAACCGCACTCTGCGCTACGACCCCGGCCCCAACGCCTGGACTGAGCTGCGCGAAGCCCCGACGCCCCGCGGCGCCTCCGGCGTGGCCGCCATCGGGCGGACGATCTATATCGCCGGCGGCGAAGGCGCCCAGACCGCCGGTCCGACCTTTGAGGCTTACGACATCGACCTCGACCGCTGGCGCTCGTTGCCAATGCTCCCCAACGGCGGCCGGACGCATCTGACCGCGCAGGCCGTTGGAGGCCGTTTCTACGCCATCGGCGGGCGCTTCGGAAGCTTGGACTCGGTGCGCGGCGAGGTTTTTGCGTTCGATCCCAACACCGAGCAGTGGACGCAGCGCGCCTCAATGCCGACGCCGCGCGCCGGGATCGCGTCCGGCGTGCTGGGCGGGCGCATCCTCGTCTTCGGGGGCGAAGGTCCCAGTGGGCGGCCGGAACAGACCTATGCGCAGGTGGAGGAATACGACCTGGTCAGCAATACCTGGAGGTCGCTGACGCCGATGCCTCATCCGCGCCACGGGTTCCAAGGGGCGACCGTCACCGTCGGCGCCGACGGGCCGCGCATCCATCTGGCGGCCGGCGGGCCGATCGCCGGGCTGTCGGTCTCGCGGACACACGATGTTTTTTTCTTGGGAGCGGCGGCAGCCCCGTTGTTTACTGGCGACGCGGTGGTGAACGCCGCTTCCGGCGCGGCGGTGTTGAGCCCCGGCGCGGCGGCCAGCGTGTTCGCGGCGAACCTGGACGTGGCGCCCACTTCCGCGGCGAGCCTTCCGCTTCCGTGGAGACTGGCCGGCGCGGAAGTCCTGCTCAACGGCGACCCTGCGCCGCTGTTCTTCGTGGGGCCGGGACAGGCTAACTTCTTGGTTCCGTTCGGCGGCGGCGGCGAGGTCGAGGTCAGCATTCGGGTCCGTGGGACGGTGAGCGCGCCAGTGACCGTCCCGCTGCGGGCCGCTTCGCCGGGAGTTTTTGCGCTGACCCAGTCCGGGACGGGGCAGGGAGCGGTGCTGATCGGCGGGACGGGCGTGGTGGCTGACCGCAACCGCCCGGCCCGGCGCGGCGATGTGGTGGAGATCTATGCGACGGGCCTGGGCGCCGTGACGGATGCTCCGGCAGCCGGCCATGCGGCGCCGACGGGCCGGCTGGTTGAAACCCTGTCCCGCCCGGTGGTGCGGCTGGGGGGTTTGGTCCAGGAGGTGCTCTTCGCGGGTCTGGCGCCGGGGCTGGTCGGCGTCCATCAGGTGAATGTGAGGGTTGGCGTCGAGGCGCCCGCGGGTGACGCCGTGGCGCTGACGATCGAGATTGCCGGTGAGCGGAGTAACACGGTTACGATCGCAGTGGCGCCGTAGGGGTGTCCAATATCCATCGGTTGTGGGCGGCCTTCCGGCCGCCCCTACGCTGCTGCTAACCAGCGACGTTACGTGATCGACGCGTCGTAAATCGCCTGCACCGAGGCGTCCAGCATGGCGTTGAACTCCACGTCGGTCTGCTGCGCGCTCAATCCCTCGGACAGAGCCCGCGAGAAGCTGGCGACCACGCCCTTGTTCTGGGCCAGCCGGCGGTTGGCCTCGTCGCGCGAGTAGCCGCCCGACAGCGCCACCACTTTCAATACATTCGGGTGCTTCACAAACTCCGAGTAGAAGCCCGGCTCCTCGGGCAACGTAAGCTTGAGCATCACGATCTGATCGGCGGAGAGCTTGTCGAGCTCAGCGCGGATGGCGTCGCGCAGCAACTGCTCGGCCTTGGCTTTTTCGGGGCAGTGGATGTCCACTTCGGGCTCAATGATCGGGACCAGCCCGGCGGCCAGAATCTGGCGGCCGATCTCGAACTGCTGCTTGACCACCGCATCCACGCCGCTGGGGCTGGCCTGCTTGATCACTGACCGCATCTTGGTGCCGAAAACGCCCTTGTCCTTGGCCCTCTTCAGCAGCGCGTCCAAGCCCGGTATCGGCTTCATCACCTGCACGCCGTCCTGCTCGTCGGCGAGGCCCTTGTCGACTTTCAGGAACGGCACGACGTTCTTCACGTTCCACAGGTAGTCCGGCGTCGAGCGGCCCTCGATGTCGCGGTCCATCGTGTTCTCGAACAAGATGGCGCCAAAAATGCGGTCGCCGCCGAAAGCCGGGCTGGTGATAATGCGCGACCGCATCTGGTGGACGACGGCGTACATGCCCTCTTCGTCGGTCCAGGCGTCCTCACTAACGCCGTAGAGCTTGAGCGCCTTCGGCGTGCTGCCGCCGCTTTGGTCCAACGCAGCCACAAATCCGTTCTGAGTCTTGATCTTTTCGAATTGCTTGTCGAAGTCGCTCACGTTAAGGTCCTCTGGATTGTCTGTACAGGGAGTGTCGGGCGGGCGATCGCAGGGCTCGCCCCGACGTTTCTTCTATCGTACCCTACCCAGCCGGACTCGCCCGCCGACTCCGCCGGCCTGCTATGCTGTCGGCGCCACTCGCTTGGCTTGAGGAGATGAGTCCCATGAAAGTAATCGCCATTTCCGCGCTCTGTTGCGCGCTTGCTTTGCCCGCCGCCGGTCAGGTGATCAGCCTGTCTCGAGAGCAGATGATCGAATTCACCAAGGAGAACCCCTATGAGCGGTTCCCGGACGGACGGCCCAAGGTTCCGGTTCACTTGCTGGAGCGCATAGCCGAGCTGAGCGTGGAGGAGGCCTGGGGCGTCCTGCGCGGCGAGGGCTACATGCGCCAGTACGCCGGTGATTTCCATATCCTCAAGCCCGGTCAACGTCTGGTCGGACGAGCGGTGACCGCCCAGTATCTGCCGCACCGGCCGGACTTGCAGGCCGTTGTCGACGCCGATGCGGACAAGAAGGGGTTAGCGCGCGGCAACACGCAGAAGGTGGTGGATGCACTAGTGCTCGACGATGTCGCCGTCGTTGATCTGATGGGGCCGGCGGAAGGCCACAACTTCGGCGGCGATAACCTGCATGCCGCCATCTGGGGCCAGACCAAACGTGGCGCGGTGGTCGACGGCACCATCCGCGACTTGCAGAACACCTACGATCTGCCGATCAATATCTTCTACAAAAAGGCCCATCCGGCGGCCGTGAGCGGCGTGCTGATGGTGGGCCTCAATATCCCGGTCGAGATCAGCGGAGCGGTTGCGATGCCCGGCGATGTGGTGCTCGGGGATCGCGAAGGCGTCATCTTTATTCCGCCGCATCTGGTGGAGCTGGTGCTGGAGAAGGCCGACGCCATCCAGATCAAGGACGAGTGGACCAAAGCCAAGCTCATCACCGGCAAATACCGCGCCAGCGAGCTCTACGGGCGGGCCTTATCGCCGGAGATGCAGAAGGACTTCGACGCCTTCAAGGAAAAGCGAATGAAGGAGCTGGAGAATTCGCGCCGCGCCAAGTAGCCGCGCCAAGTAACGGCGGGGCTCACTTCGTCTTTTCGGCGACGCTCGGCGCAGCTTGCAAGGTGGCGCGCCAGATCATTTTGCCTTTCAAGTCGATGGCGCCTTGCCGCACGATGTCGCGGATGGAGTGCGCCAGGCGTCCGCTTTCGTAGTTCCCATCGAGCTCCGAGGCGCCCAGGGTGCTTTCCGAGGGGGCAATGCGGTAGATCGGAACGATCCGCTTCTTTTCGCGCTCGGCCGCCGTCTTGCGGTGCAGGATGTTGCGCGGCTCCAGGGCCGCGTCGGGCCGCTGGGCCAGGAAGCGGTTCCAGGTGATCGTCCGCCGCATGTCTCGCTCAACGGCGCGGTCGAGCAGCGCGGCGAAAGTCGCTACGCCGGCTTCCAGCAGGTTCTGCGCCTCGCCGGAGTCTTCGGCGTCCAGCGGGTTCACCTCGCGCAGGGGATCGAGCTCCAGCGAAAGGATGTGCGAGGCGCCGGCGTCGATAGCCAAATGCAGCGGCGAGTTGTTCAGCACGCCGCCGTCCAGAAAGCGATGCCAAGCGGTCTTGGTCCCGTTGCTGGAATAGATCTTCAGGCGCTGCGACGGGAATGCGCCGGGCACCGCCGACGAGGCCACGACGCATTCCAGTAGCGAGCGGGAGGAGACGAACAGGGCGCCTTCAATCTCGTGGTGCCGCTTGGCTGCGTCGTCCTCGGAATCGAGCTGTACCGCCATCCAGCCCTGGTCAACCAGGGCGCGGTACGTTTCCGGGCGGACCAGCGTAAACAAGCATTCGCGCCCAATGGTGATGTCGGCGCCGGTGATAATCAGCTCGGGCAGCTCGTGGGATCGCGCGTACCATTCTCGAACGATCTCGCGGCTGAGCGACTGCGCCCGGTCGCGAGTCTGCTCGGCGGCCCAGCGGAACGGCTCGCGCAGATCGCCGTCGTGGCCCGTGTTGGCTAGCAGCCGCAGCAAGGGCGTATCCCGGAAAAGGCTGTGCCCAAAGCTGCGAATCAGCCCGTAGACCATCGCCATCAGCCCAATCAGCGACAACGAGCCCAACAGCGCCAGCAGCGACGCGACCTCGCCGTCGGCGCCCCGCAGGGCCTCAGGCAGCAGCCCGTCCAGTCCCAATAGCAGCATGAAGCCGACGAAAAGAAACGGGTTGAACAGGATGACCGCCAGCGCCAACGCGCCGAACAGGCTCCAACGCCGCAGCGGCGTGTGCAGCCCGCGCGAGGCCAGGTCAACCATCCACGAACGGCGTCCGACCACCCAGCGCGAGGTGCCGCCGCGCTCGCGGCCCAGCAGCGACCAGATCGACGCGATGAAGGTGGCGTAGGGCTGGCGGATGTCGGGATCTTCGCGCAGTTGCGAGTTCTCCAGACCCAGGGCCTCCACGAAGACGCCGTATCCGTTCAGCGCGCCGGCCGAGGTGCCGACCAGCAAATCCGGCGTCAGCCCGCGTTCTCGCATGCGGGGCAACAGCGCCTCGATCGTCCCGGCGCTATACGCCCCCTTGGCGCCTCCGCCACTGATGGCCAGGGCGATGCGGCGGCGCTCGGGGTCGATCGGTTGAACTTTGAGCGAGGCCGGTCCTAGAAAGCGGTTGTCGCGGCAGACCACTTCGCTGTCGAGGTCGTCGAGCAGCTCGGAGACGTCGAGATAGCGCGGCCGCAAGGACTTCGGGGCCGCACTTTGGTTCAACGCCGGCTCAATTGGAGACGAAGGCATGGTTCCCAAGAACGTTGGACGGCGCAATCCGGCAGCCCGTGACAGGATAACGTTTTCATGCGCTTCCTTGAGCATCGCCGGCGGCCTTTGTCGTCGGGCCGGATTCCGGCGGGGTCAGCCCGTACGCCCGATGCACGTCCGGCAGAGTGAGCGAGCCCAGCAATTGATTGGAGTTAGCGCGGCTCACCACCGGGATGACCGGGTAGGTCGCCAACAGTCGCATGGCCGAGTCGAGCGACAGGTCCGGGTACAGCCGCACCACGTTGCGCAGAGGCAACGCCCGCAGCAGATTGCGCTCGGCCTTGCCGGCCTCGACCGCCTGGGTCAGGTCCTCGCGCTCGGCCCAGAACCAGCCTTTCGCGTAGACCGAGATCAGGCATCGCTGCAAACCACGCTTTTCGATCGTGGCCAGTGCGTCGTCCACACGCATGGTCGAGGGCACGACGCGGTTGGCGCCTGGCAGCATGGCGTCCTCCACGCTCAGCGGCAGGGCCTCCCGCTGTTCCTCCACCGAAGGCAGGTCAAGGCCGTCCTGCAGGCCCACGATATGGAACAACGAATCATGCTGGAGTTGCCGCGAAATTAAGAACGAGATGGTGTTGGCGATCATCACCGGCAGGATGATGACGTAGCTGGCGCTGACCTCGAAGACCATGAAGATGGAGGTCATCGGCGCTCGAAACAGTCCCGCGAAGAAGGTGCCGATCCCGACCAGCACGTAGGCCCCGGCTGAGCTGGTGGCCACCGGCAGATACTCGTGCGCCAGACCGCCGATGCCGCCGCCGATCATGGCGCCGATGAACAGCGCCGGGGCGAACATTCCGCCCGGCGTGCCGGCCGAAAAGCACAGCGCCGCCGTCAGCATCTTCAGCGCTCCCAGCAGCAGCAGGAAATGCCACGGGAAGCGGTCATGCAGCGCACTGTCGATGGCTGGATAGCCGGCGCCGAGCACTTCGGGAATTTTGACGCCGACGGCGCCGACGAGCAGCCCGGCGGCCACCGGCAGCGCGTGGATCCAGCGGACCGGGATCGCCTTGGCGCGCTCGCGCCAATGCGCCACGAAGCGGGTAAACCAAGCCGACAGCAGCCCGCTGACCACGCCGATCAGCGCGTAGATCAGCAGCTCGGAATAGTCGGTCAGCCTGAACTGCGGCACGCTGTAGAGCGGATCGTCGCCCAGAAACCAGCGGCTGACCACCACCGCCGACACGGCGGACAGAACAATCGACCCCAGCACGCCCGCGTTCCAGGCCGCCACGACCTCTTCCATGACGAACAGCACGGCGGTAATCGGCGTATTGAAGGCCGCTCCGATCCCAGCTGCGGCTCCGATCGGCGCGATCAGACGCATGTGGTCGCGCGGCAGGCGAAAAATCCGGCCCAGCAACGACGCCGCGCCGGCGCCCATCTGCAAAGCCGGATCCTCCGGCCCCATCGGGTTTCCGGTGCCGATCGAGATCGTGCTGCACAAAAATTTGCCGGTCACCCCGCTAAATGGGACATAGCCGTCGGAGACGTATAGCGCCGCTTTGGTGTAGTTCACCCCGCTGCCGCGCGCTGTCGGAAAGAAGTGATAGGCGAGCCAGAACGACACTCCCCCGCCAAGCGCCGGCCACAAGATGACTTGCAGCCAACTGTGCGCGCCCATCGAGTGGACCGTGCTCCAAGCCAAGAACTCAATGGAGATGTGGAAGCAGACCGCGATCATGCCGGCAAAGATGCCGATGATGATCGACAGCAGCAGAAAGCGCTGCGTATCGCCCATCAGCGGGCCTTTGGGGCCAATCGTGGAAAGCCGACCGGCGAGGTCCCGCAAACCCTCCATGCCATGTCGCAGCGTCATCGGCCCAGCGACCTCATCAGGTTCCGCAGGGCCTCGTCTTCCCGCATGATGTTGGTGCAGACCCTGTCACGGAGGCTCCACAGGTTCTCGGCCACGAGGATGTTCGCCTCGGCTGCTTCGGAGAAATCTTCGGGCCGGCGGACGTCAAGGCGCGTATCCGCTGCGTCGAGCATCGCTTCAACGGCCCGGGGCAGTGGTTTGGGCGGTCCGACGAAGGCGTCCCCCTCGGGAGCGATGCAGTAGCTGATGTAGCTGACGGTGCGCTCGAGCACCTCTCGGCTGCGCTCGTAGCGGCGGGTGGAAGTCAGGGCGCGGGCCGTGGGGTCCAGAGCCAGTATCTCCTCGGTGACGTCGTGGAGCCGGGTTATTTCTTCGTCACTTTCCAGCCGCTGCGCCCGCGCGGCGTAATCGTGAGCGGCCTGGAAGTTGGAGAGGGCAAAGTACGCTCGGGCCAAGCCTTTCAGCGTCTCGGCGTCGTTGGCGCCA
>CAYOPA010000113.1:0-1467 GCA_964405625.1 uncultured Bryobacterales bacterium | reverse complement strand
GCGCCACGCTCTTCGAGCCCTCGATAGACGCGAGCGGCCTCCTCCTCGGCGCCAAACTCCAGGTACAGCGACGCCACCTGCCGCGCCAAGTCGTTGTTCGACGGCTCCTCCTGCATGATGGTCAACAGCTCGCCGATCACCTGCCCGGAGCTGCCGTGGATTTCCAGTAGATCCAGCAGCTCGAAGCGCGTCTTCAAGCGATTCTGCTCAGGGTTCTGCGGCCAGCGCCCATAGATCGCCGTGCGGTAGTAACTGACCGCCTGGTCGATCTCTTCGTCGCGGCGGGCCAGCCGGGCGAGCAGCAGGTTGGAAGTGGCGTCGGTGGGATTGAGCGCCCGTAGCTCGATGAGCTGGTTCTGGGCTTCCTGATACTGTTTGGAATAATAGAGCGCCAAGGCCAGGCCCAGCCGGTATTCAAACCGATTCCGCTCCACTAGCAAAGCCTCGTTGAAGTGCGAGGCCGCTTCGCGGTAATAGCCGTAGTCGAACAGCGTGCGGGCCTGCCGGTAGTGCTGCTGCGCCCGGTCGAGGCGCTTGGCGTCAAAGGCTTGATCGTAACGGTAGGTCAGGTAGCCGAAGACAAACATCGCCACGAAGACCGCGATCAGCAGTTGGACGGATGCGCCGACAACGGCGGAGAGCCGGGACTTACAGTGCGGGCATTCCGCGCCGGCATTCGCGATCGGGTTTCTGCAGATCAGGCAGATATAGCGCGATGGTCCGGAGGCCACCTCTACAGGATACGCGTCGGGGAGCGCGACGGCGCGCGAACGCCAGCGGGACTACCGCTACCGGTCGCCTAATCCCGCCAATCGTCCGTGCGAAACGGCGACGCCGGCAGCCCTTCGCGGTTGAACAGCGTCGCTTTGGGGTCGCGATGCCAACCGTATCGGGCGGCTATCGGCTTCTCCACATGCGGGCTGGAGACTACCACCGTCTCGCCGTCAATCACCGTCTGCGCGAGATGGAACCGTCCGTCCGGCCCAGCAATCTGAAAGCCCTCCAGTCCGCCCTTGCCGACCAAGCCGCCGCCGCCGTGGTCAAACCACAGGCGCAGCTTGCCGGCTTCGCTGGTCATCCGACGGTACATCGGCCCCGAAAAGACGACCTTGCTATCGCCGTAAGCTACGGCGCGGGCGGCCAGCGCCAGCCGCGTACCCACGTCCTGCTTGTTCTTGGGGTGGATGTCGTCCGACTCGCCGATGTCGATCGTAACCGCCATGCCAGTGTGGATGAGGTTGAGCGTGTCCGCCTGCGCCTCGCGAATTTCCGGCCAATGGCTGTCTTCGGGCGCGCGGCCGAAGTTGGCGAGCTGCACGAACAAGAACGGGAACGGCCCCACGCCCCACTCCCGACGCCAGTCCTCGATCATCGTCTGGAAGAGGTGGCGGTAAACGTAGCCGTACTTGCGGTTGGCGTCGTTCTCGCCCTGGTACCAGATGGCGCCGCGGATGGGATAGGGCGTCA
>CAYOPA010000112.1:0-12656 GCA_964405625.1 uncultured Bryobacterales bacterium | reverse complement strand
CGGGCCGGGCCAGCATAATGCCGCCCTACGGGCTTGAGTACGCTCCCGCTGCGCGGATCGCAGAATTTAGCGTCGCAGCCCCCCTCTGCCCCAGGGCTCACGCCCTGGGCTATGCTCCGCCAGTCTTTTCCGTCGCAGATGGCCTTATGCCGATTCTAGGACCGGTTGCAGCGGCGCTCGTTGCGCGATAATACCGGGCGCGCGATGTTTCGTTGCCTTGCAATGCTGCTGCTGGCGGGCTGGGCCCTGGGGGCGCCGGGGACCGCCCAGGAGCTATGGACTCCCCAGGATGTCGCGCGGCTGCAAGCCGTTGTCGAGGCCGCGATCGCGCCCGACGGCGGCCGTGTGGCGTACGTCCGCTCCAGCCCGCGCGATTTGGCTTCCGAGGCGGATGGGCCGGCTTGGCGGCAACTGCTGGTGGCGGACAAGGACGGGGTTTCGCGAGCCTACACGCCTCGTGAAAGCTCGGTGCGCCGCATCAAGTGGACGCCCGACGGCCGGGAGATCTGCTTTCTCTCCCAGCGCGACGGTGACAACGCGGTCAGCCTGTACTCCATTCCCGTCGACGGCGGGGCGGCCCGCAAGATCCTGAGCCGTCCGTCCGACATTGACGCCTACGAGTGGAGCCCGGACGGCAATAATGTGGCGTTCCTTGAAGAGCAGGCGCTGTCGACGCCCGTGCGCGAGGCCCGCGCCAAGGGCTTTCGACAGACGGTCTATGAGGAGTCCGACCTGCCGGTGCAGCTCTGGATCGGAGCGCGCGCCGAGGACGGTTCGATTGGCGGCGCCCGGCGCGTGCAGGCGAACGGCTCGGTCTCGGAGGTTCGCTGGAGCCCTGACGGGGATCGGCTGGCGATCGCCGTCTCGCCAAGCCGGCGCAGCGACGACCTCTACCTGCGGCGGGGCGTGGTGTTCGTCACTCCCGCCGGCGAGCGGCGCGGCGACTGGCGACCGCCCGGCAAGCTCGGCGACTTTCGCTGGAGCCCCGACGGCGCGCACCTGTTTGCCATCGCCGCCCAGGACCGCAACGACCCCGCCCCCGGCCGGCTGCTGCGCATCGCCCGCGACACCAGCGCCGCCGAAGACCTGCTGCCCGGCTACGAAGGCCATGTCCGCGCGGCGCGCTGGCTGGCGGCTGACAGGATCGGCTACCTGGCCGATCGCGGCGTCGAAAGCGTGATGGGCGAGGTCGGGTTGAAGGGCAACGGCGGGATCGAAGGACGACTGCTCGTGATCGGGTTGAGCTTTTCGGTGGCGAACAACGGCGAGATCGCCCTCATCGCCCATGCCCCGCAACATTCGGCGGAGGTCTTCCGCGCCGGCGGCGTGCGGGAACTGCCGCGCCGCGTGACTGACTCCAATCCCTGGATCGCCCGCAAAGCGTTCGCCCGCCAGGAGCGCATCAGCTACAAGGCGAGCGACGGGCTGGCGCTGGAGGGGATTCTGATTCACCCGCTCACCGAGGTTCGCGGCGAGCCCGCGCCGCTGATCGTCTCCGCGCACGGCGGACCGGAGGCGCACGAGCCCAACGGCTGGCTGACCTCCGTCACACGGCCGGGTCAGGTGGCGGCGGCAAGGGGCTTTGCGGTGGTCTACCCGAACTATCGCGGCAGCACGGGGCGCGGGGTGGAGTTTTCCAAGCTCGATCACGGCGACCCCGCCGGCAAGGAGTTTGACGATTTGGTGGATGCCGTGGATCACCTGATCGAACGCGGCGTGGCGCACCCTGATCGCGTCGGGATCACCGGCGCATCGTACGGCGGCTACGCGGCGGCCTGGGCGGCGACCAAGATGTCAGGCCGGTTTGCGGCGGCGGTGGTGTTCGCCGGCATCAGCGATGCGGTCTCCAAGGCGCTGACCACCGATATTCCCGAAGAGCTTTTTGAAACGCATCAGCGCCTGCGGGTGTGGGACGACTGGGGCTTTTTTCGCGAGCGCAGCCCGATCGCACACGCCCGCGGCGCGCGCACGCCGCTGCTGATTCTGCACGGCGAGCAGGATCGGCGGGTGCCCGTCTCCCAGGCGCAGGAGCTTTACCGGACGCTCAAGTCGACCGGCCGGGCGCCGGTCCGGCTGGTCAGCTATCCGGGCGAAGGACACGGGCTGCGCAGGGCGGCGGCGCGGTACGACTACCACCTGCGAATGATGGAGTGGATGGAGCACTATCTGAAGGGGCGTGGGGGCGATCCGCCGCCACATGAGGTTGATTACGGGTTGAGCGGGCGCTGACGCGGCGCCCGCCGGCTAAAGCCGGGCGGCTCGTGGGTGCGCTTCTTCTCAAACCACAGCACATCCCCCGTGCGTGCGGCGTGGGCTTCGAGACGATCGTACAAATCCCGCTCGACGGCGACCGATGCGGCCTCCCCGGCGCGGTTGTTAAGCTCATCGGGGTCGTTGCGCAGGTCATAAAGCTCGCGGCCGCCGTCCAGATAGATATTGAGCTTCCAGCGGTCGTTGCGCACCGTTCGGATCGGGTTCGCCCAGCGCTGCTTGGAGTGGTACTCGGCGAAAAGCTCGTCCCTGTCGAGCGTCCCGCCCTCCAGTTCCGGCCGCAAGCTGAGGCCGTCGATCAGCCCCAGCGCCTGGACCCCGGCCAGGTCGCAGAGCGTCGGCAGCAGGTCGATCTGTGAGGTCAGCGCGTCGCTTTGCTTGGCCTCAATGCGGTCCGGCCAGGAGATCGTCAGCGGGACGTTGAGCAGCTCTTCGTACTGAAACGGCCCCTTGAACGGCAGCCCATGCGCGCCGATGCCGTCGCCGTGGTCGGATGTGTAGACGACGATCGTACCGCCAGCCCGCCCGCCTTTGTCCAGGCCGTCCAGAACACGGCCGAGAGAACGGTCGGCGTCCTCGATCAGCTCGTAGTAATAGGTGCGGTAGCGGCGCCAGTCCTCGGCGTCGAAGTCGATGGCGGCCTGGCCCTGGTCGTTTTCACGATACAGCCGCTGGGGCTGCGGGCGAGACTCCAGGTCGGCCGCCGAGCTCACGGGCGCTGGCGTTCCCTCCCGGATCGGGTAGGGCGGCTCGCCGGCGGCCTTGCGACGGGCGGCCTCGCGAGGGTAGTCGTAGATGTCGTGCGGCTGGATGATTGACACGATGGCGAACCACGGGGCGTCGCCCTGTTGCTCGATCCACTCCGCGGCGGCTTGCGCGATACCGGCGTCGCCGGGCTGGTCGCCGCGCATCCGCAGCTCGTCAAAGCCGAAGGCGTCGGCTTGGGCGTCGGAGTTGGGGGTGAGGTGCCACTTGCCGAAGTAGCCGGTGCGATAGCCAGTCGCGCGGAAGAGTTGGCCCAGGTTCGGCGTGTCCGGCGTGAGCGGGGAAGCCCCCACCGCATCGATGTTGGCGACCAGGCCCGTGCGATGCGGCCACAGCCCGGTCCAGAGGGCGCCTCGCGCGGGCGAGCACTGCGGCGTGGCGCACCAGTTGCGCGTGAAGCGGACGCCGGAGCGCTCCAGCCTCTCGCGATGCGGCAACCGCAGCAGCGAGCGGTCCACGCGCTCGGTCTCCTGATCGGACAGAAAAATCAGAACATTCGGTTGTTTTTCCCGCCGCTGAGGAGCGGGAAGCAGGGCCACATACGATAGAAACTGCCGTCGATTGAGATACATAGCCTACGGTCGTAACCCCACGGTGGTAAGGCGAGCTCGCCACAGTCTAGTACACAGGAGTCATATACAGAGTCGCCGACGATACCGATTACTGAATATCGTAGGGCGGATCGACGGTCCGCCGCAGCTTTCTCGAGTGCAAACCATGTCCGATTCACGGCTTGTTCCCAAGATTTCTGTCGCGATTGTTGATGACCATCCCGACTTTCGGCAAGGCGTCTCCACGCTGCTGGCGCTGGAGGACGACATCGAAGTCGTCGCCCTGGCCGACGACGGCAGGCAGGCGCTGGACTTGCTGGACCGCCAGTCTCCCGACATCCTGCTGCTGGACCTGCGGATGCCCGGCATGGACGGGCTCGGCGCGTTGCGCCAGATCTCGCGGCGCGACCTTCGAACGCGCGTCATCGTGCTGACCGCATCCGAAGATCAGGTCGAGTACGTGCAAGCCATCTCCGACGGAGCGTCCGGCGTGCTGCTGAAGCGGACTGCGGCGGACTGTCTGGTCGACTGCATCCGTGCGGTCAAAGGCGGAGCGCTGTGGGTGGACGGCGAGGCCTTGCCGCTGCCCGAGGAAGTGCAGTCTCCGCTGGTGCGCTTTTTCTAAGAGTCGCTGCGCCCGTAGCGGCGCGTCTCAGATATTCGCACACAAAATCGGCAAGAGGCCGTTTGCGACGGAAACGCGTGGCGGAATATAGCCCAGGGCTTCAGCCCAATAAGCGTCAACCTAAATAAGGATAGCGAGGCCGCCGGCGATTGGGCTCCGAGAGCTGGGAGCGTATCCGCGGCCACTGGGCGAAGACCGCGCCCGCTTGGCGATAGAGAAATTCAACCTCGCGCCAGCGGCTGCGGCGCCTTGTCGAGGCGGTATCCCCGGAGGGAAATGGAATCGGCTTCGGTGATCATGCGCCCGACCAGCGGGCCCACGAACAGCTTGCCCGCCAGCCAAGCCTTGGCGCTTTGCTTGTCCGTCTTGGGCAGGCGGCCCAGGCCCAGAATCGACTTCATGCGCTTGAACACCAGCTGGTCCGCGGCACGAAATATTCGGCGAATTCCAGCGATTCCGGCGTGACGGTGGCGGAATCGCGGCAGGCGCGGTTGCGTAGCCGGCGGCGCGCCGGCTGGGCCGGTCCCGGTGGAACTGGTTGATACTAGGGAGACGGGCGGCAAGTCCGCCTGGATCAACTCTTCGAAACCGTCAGGATGCGGATAGCGATGATCAAGCGGGCGCTGTACCTGCCCGCGCGGGCAGGCTCCGATCTGCACGCCTCGCAGATGGCCAAGGCCTGGGTTGCGGCGGGCCACGACGTGGAAATCTTCACGTGGGAAAACGTCGGCTGCGAAGATCTCGGATTCCCGGCGCATCGGCTCGAAGTCGATCCTTCGCGGGACACGGCCCGAAGCCTGGGGTTCAACGCCTTGCAGCGGCGCATCTGCCGCTTCATGGGAACCCGCCAGGAAGAGATCGCCACCGCCCGGCGCGCGCTCAACGCCGGCGGCTTTGATGTCTGCGTGGGAGCGGGCCTGGAGGAGTTGCTCTGGCTTGACGGCGTGGACGCCGCGCGGGCCTGGTATCCGGCCGACGAATGCATTTACGCGGCGGTGTCGCAGATCCGGTTCAGCAACACCTTGTATGAAAACTACTGCTTGGGCGCCGAGGCATTGGTGGCGGGGCTGATCGAGGCGCTGTGGCGGCGGACGCCGGACGCCGCGTGGGTGGTCAGCGAGACGGACCGCAAGTGGCTGGAAGCGGTCACCCGGCGGCCCGCCCAAGTGATCGCCAACGGCGTGGACCTGGGGTTCTTCCGCCCGGTTGAGGCCGTGGTCGAGCCCCAGCGGCTGGCCTTTTGGGGCCGTCTGGACTACGGTCCGAACGAGCAGGGGCTGGAGTGGTTTCTCGACAAAGTCTGGGACGAGCTGACCCGCCGAAGGCCGGACGTCAGGCTGTCGGTGATCGGCTTCGCCCCGTCGGAAAAAGTCAAACGCATTGTCGCCCGCCCCGGCGTGGAGCTGATGGCGAATGTGCCAGACTTGCGGCCCGCCGTGTGCGCCGCGCCGATCGCGATCTACCCGCTCATCAGCGGCGGCGGCATCCGCAACAAGCTGCTCGAAGGGGCGGCCATGGCGCGGGCGTTGGTCGTAACGCCGCACGCCATCGACGGTTTGATCGCGGCGGACAACAGCCACTGGAGCGTCTGCCGCGGACCCCGCGAGTGGGCGGCCGAGCTCGACCGGCTGCTCGGCGACCTGGAAGCGGCGGCGGAGCTGGGCCGAAAGGCGCGGCGCTGGGTGGAAGCCTCTCATACGTGGGAGAGGGCGGCCGCGCTGGCCGAAGCGAGCATGCGCGAAGCCGTGGAGCGGCGCCGGGCGCGAGCGGCATGAGCGATCAACCCGGCAAGGCGATTTCGCTCAAGACGCTGGTGAGCGACTCGTTGCTGTTCGGCCTGGGCGGCATGGCCGACCGGCTGATCGGCTTCGTCTTTCTGCCGCTAACCGCCAGCATCCTCGCTAGCGAAGGCTTTGGCATCTACAGCCTGTACCTGACCACCTCGTCGATTCTGGTGGTGCTGTGCTCGGTGGCGATGCAGCAGACCTTCTTCCGCTTCTACACTGAGCCGGGCGAGGACGACCGGCAGGCGAAGGTGCTGCAAGTCGCCTTCACAATCATCAACATCACCTCGCTGTCCTGGGTTCCCTTCGCGCTGCTGGCCGCCGGGCCGATTTCACGGATCGTTTTCGGCGTCGACGAACCGCTGCTGGTCTTGCTGATGGCCATTCGCAGCTACGTCGACGTGGTGGGGACGTTGGCCGACTGCCGCTTGCAGGCCGAAGGACAGATCAAGCGCTTCGTGACCATCCGCGTCGGCGGCGCGGTGATCGCCAGGACGCTCGGATTGGGCTTGCTGATCTACTACAAGACGCCGTTGGCGTTGGCGCTGGGCGAGGCGGTCGGCCTGTCGGTCGCGACCATCTGGATCTCTTGGTACGGGCTCAAGGGGGTGCGGCTGAGGCTGCATCGTGGGCTGACCGGCGAGATGCTGCACTACGGCGTCGGCATGGTGCCGGGCTTCTTGTCGGCCTGGTTGCTGGTGGGCGCCAATCGCTATCTGCTCAAGGGCTTGGCGTCCAACCCGCTGGCGCAGGTCGGCGTCTATTCCGTGGCCGAGCGCTTCAGCGCGATTATGACGCTGTTCGCCACGGCGTTCGGGATGGGCTGGCGGCGGTTCGCCTTCCAGAACATCCACGTTGAAGAGGGGCCGCGATTGATGGCGCGGGCCACCACGCTGTACTTTCTGGCGCTGGGCTACAGCGCGCTGGGACTGGCGCTGCTGAGCATCGAGGCCATCCGCTGGCTACTGCCGGCGGAGTACGATCTGGCGATGGCGATTGCGCCGGGGCTGTGTCTGGCGGCCTTCATCGTGGGGCTGGCCGGCCCGCTGCGCATCGGTCTGGTGCAGGCTAAGAGCACCATTCGGCTGAGCTGGCTGACGATTGTCGGCGCGACGCTCAACGTGATCGTCGCCGTGCTGATGATTCCAGGCTACGGCGTGGTTGGCGCCACGGTCGCGACGGTGCTCGGCCAGCTCATTCTGGCCGTTCTGACGCTGCACTACGGCCAGAGGGTCTACTACATTCCGTTTGAGTACCACCGCGCCGGGCTACTGTGCGCCTGGTATTTTGGAGCCTACCTAGCCGGGGTCGCCTTTGAGCCGCTGGGAGCCGCGGCGGCCGTGGCGGGCAAGGTGTTGGTCCTGGCGGTCTTGCCGTTCGCGCTGTACTTCTTTGGGCCGCTCGATACGGCCGAGCGCGAGGCCGTCGGCGCGATGCGCCGCAAGGCGCTGGAGTTAATCGGGCCCTACCTGCCGGCGAGGTCCTGAAAGAGCTTCTCGTACTGGCTGGTGATCACGTCCCAGTCATAGCGGGCGCGCGCCGATTGCAGAGCCCTTTCGCCCAACGCCTGTAGCTCGGCGGGGGCCATGCCGCCAACCCGCTCCAGCAAGGCCGCCAGATCGGCCTCGTTTTTCTCAAAGCCTAGACCGCAGTCGCCGGCGACCTCCGCGTTCTCCGGCGTCCGCAGGTAGAGCGTCGGGGCGCCGCGGCCCATCGCCTCAATCAGCGCCGGATGCGTGCCGCCGACCTCGGTGGCCTGGACGTAGGCCAGGCAGTGCGATTGGAGCTCGCGGTAGCCTTGGCCGTAGATTGCACCGGGGAAGAGCACGCGCTGGTCGCCGGTTGAGCGGACTTGGCGAATGTAGTCGGCCGCGTAGGGCGCGTCGCCGACCATCACCAGCTTTTGCGTCAGCTTGGCGCGCTCGAATGCTCGCACCACGAGCAGGGCGTTGTTCTCCGGCTCCATGCGGCTGACGTAGAGGAAGTAGCCGCCGGGCTCCAGCCCCAGCCGGTCGAGGGTTTCAGTGGTCTCTAGCCGCTCCATGTCGGCGCCGTAGGCGATGCAGCGGGTCGGCTTGCCGTAGGTCTCGCGGTAGTAGCGCTCGATCACGCGGGCGTCGCTGATGACCTCGGAGGGGAACCACGTCGCCAGTTTTTCCGACAACCGGTACCAAGCCCGTGCCAGCGCGTTCCACTTCTTGCGCCGACGCTCCAACCCGTCCACGTTGAGGGCGGTGGGGATGCCGCGCAGCCGGGGGATCCAGGTGTAGATCGCATTGGCGCCGTTACAGTAGAGGGCGACGTCGAAGCGGCCCCGCAACAGCAGGTGCAGCGTGCCCAGCGCGGTGTGCGCCAGGGTATCAAAGTACTTGTGCGGGATGGTGGGCAGGTGGACCAGCCGCACTCCGCGCCACTCGCGCTCGCGAGTGGCGACGTTGTTGGTGCGGCAGTAGACGCTGACCCGATGGCCGCGCGCGGCGAGCCTCACCGAGAGCTCTTCGGCGAAGGTCTCGAAGCCGCCGTAGTTCGCGGGAATGCCGCGCGTGCCCAGGAGCGCGATGCGCATGCGTCGCCGCGATCAGCTCTCGGTGACCCGCACCGTCGAAGCCTGCTCGTGCTGCTTATCCAACGAAAGAGGCTCGCTGACCGGCTGGAACCGGAACCACTTCAATAGATAAGCGTCGTCGACGCGGCGTCGCGCCTGGATCAGTCGGCGCTTGGCGAGCGTTTTGCGGAAGTCGCGCGCCAGCAGGTAGAATGCCTTGAGCGAAAAATGCTCAAACAGCAGGCAGTAGCCCAGGATGCCGATGTCGCGTACCGTGATCGGCACGAAATTGCGCAGATACACGCCCGGCGTGACGTTCTTGACCCGCATCAAGAAGCGGTTCTTGACCGAGTGCATATTGATGTCGCGCGGCAGGAAGCGGCGCATCCCCGGCCGCAGCTTGCGGACGTGGTAGCCGCAGGCCGTCGGGTCGTAGACGCACTTCCAGCCCAGCAACTGCGACCGCCAAGCTACGTCGGCGTCCTCGCGGTAGGTGAAGAAGTCCGAATCGAAAAATTCGCCTTCCACCGAGACGTCGTCTATCATCGTCCGCCGATAGCAGGCCGCCGCCGCCGTCGCGCCGAAGACATACTCGTGGGCGCGGTAGTGGCCGTTGTAGTTCTCCAGGCAGCCGCGGTCAAAGTGCCGCAGCATCGGCGTAAAGTACATGCCGGTGGAGTCCACCACGCGCTGGTCGGGGATTTCAAACGAGGCGTCGACCATCAGCAGCTTGCCGCACAGCGTGCCGATCTCGGGGTCGACGGCGGCCGTCCGCATGAGCGACTCGATGAAGTCGGGCAACAGCAGCACGTCCGGGTTGAGCGTCAGCGCCCATTCGCCGCTTGACAACGAAATGGCCTGATTCTGGGCGGCCGCAAAGCCGATATTCTCTTCGTTGTAGACGATGCGGCAGCGATCTTCGAAACGCTCCAGGATGTCGGGGGTGCCGTCCGTCGAGGCGTTGTCGATCACGATCACTTCGACGCGCTCGTAGCGCTGCTCGAGGACGGATTCAAGGCAACGGCGGATAAAGCGTCCGCTGTTGTAGGTCACCACTGTGACCGAGACGAGGTCTTTGCCTTTCATCGAACCTTCGCGTTTCCGTTTTCAGGCCGCTCTTGTGCGCTCCAGGCCGGCGCCGGCGTCCCGAGAAGAGTATGGACGGCTCCAGACCGTCGCAATCGTGCCAAAACAGGCTCGCCCCTCGTTGATTCCCCCAGCCGAGAGGAACCCGATGATTCCCCGCAGCGAAAGACCCGCGGTCGCCGCCATTCTGAGTGAGAAGGATACAACTTTGGAGTAATGCTTCTCAGCGAAGCGTAAAAGATTACCATACCAAGCCTTCTGACGATTTGCCGCGGACAGGGAGACCAAAGAGTGCGCGCCGGCGTGCCTTCCTCGCGCGGAAGGCTCGTATCGAATGCGGAAACCAGCGTCCCGGACACGCTTGCAAAAGTCGACGTCCTCAAACCAGAGCGGATAGAAGCTCTCATCAAAACCTCCCAGGGCGTCAAAAACATCGCGCCGGAACAACAAGAAAGCTCCGGCCGGCTGCTCACAATCCTGGGCGCGATCGGGGTCAAAGCCGGCGCAGCGGTAGCTGCGGTTCAGAGGGTTGCCGGGCCATAAACGGTTGAGCAACAGCGCTTCAGCCGCCAATGAGGCCGGCGTCGGCAAGCGGCGCACGCCGAAGCCGTGCTGATAGCGGCCATCGCCGTCATCGAGGCGTCCGCCGGCCACCCCGATCTCGGGATTCAAGGCTTGTCGTATGATCTCTGACTCGGGTCTAAAGTCAGTGGAAAGAACAACATCGGGGTTGAGAACCAGCGCCAGCGGCGTGCTGAGAGCGGATACACCTTGGTTGACCGCTGCCGCAAACCCGCGGTTGCGCTCATTGGCGATCACTTGCGCCGAGCCGGCGGCGCGCGCCACGGCGACCGAGGCGTCCGTCGATGCGTTGTCGACCACAACGACTTCCGCAACGCCGCGCAGCGAGCGCAGGCAATCCCCCAAAACCTCGGCGGAGTTGTAGGTTACGATCACGACGCCCACATCGGTCGGCTTCATGCGCGCACCCCCGCGAGGCGGTCATACCAGCGCCAGTAGACGTCAAACCCGGTGGCTCGCTGGATCGACAGCAACTCGCGCTCAGTTTCGGTGAGCACCGCCGCCAGGCGGGAACCGCGTCCGGCGACGGTCGAGCGTCGCAGGCCGCGCCAACGCCGCAACCCGACAAGAACACCCGCCGCCCAGTCCCAGGACCGGCCGCGCGAGATCGCCAGCGCGCCCCACAGCGCCTGCGCGGTGAAGATCGGCCACGCAAATCGAAGCAACAACCCCAACGGGTAATGCTTGGCGAGCAGCATTAACTGGTGCGCGGTGATCCAGCGCACCATTGCCGCGCTCCAAGCCCCGGTGGTGCCGCTGCCGCGATGCCAAGCGACAGCCTCGGGAACATAGGCGCCCGGCAGGTCCTCGATGGCGGCGCGCATGCCGAGCTCGACGTCTTCGAGATAGGCGAAGAACGATTCCTCAAATAGGCCCGCCCGCGTGAAAAACTCGCGCCGAAACAGGACCGCCGTCGCTGAAGGGAAGTAGGTGCGGCGCGCGCGGTCGAATACCGGGCCGTCCGGGCGGCCGTTGCCCAGACGCCACGAGGCGCCGCCGCGGCAAATCGCGTCGCCGGCCCCGTCAATTGTCTCGCGCTCGCTCCAGCTCATCGTCTTTCCGGCCGCAAACCAAACATCCGGGCTCTCCAGCGCCGCGGCGAGCTCCAGCAGCCAATTCGGCTCAAGCTCCACATCGTTATTCAACAGCGCGACATAATCGCCTGTTGTGGCCTGGATGCCCAGGTTGAGCGCGCGGCTCACTCCCACGTTACAATCCAGACGCATGACCTTCGCTCCGCGGGCTTCGGCCGCCTCGGGGGAACCGTCCTCGGAGGCGTTGTCGACGACCAAAGTTTCCAGGACCCAACCCTCCGGCAGGCGCAGCAAGCGCAGGGAGCTCAGTAATGACTCCAGCAGCTCGCGCTGGTTCCAGTGAGGTATGACGCAGGAGACCGTCATCGAACGCTCGCGGAGCGTAACGGACGCGGTAATACGGGCGGGCATCTAATAGATAACACAGAGGCAAAGCATCCGGCAAGCGTTTTAAGATAGTGGCTCGTGTCAAAGCTTCCCTTGGAGTGGATTCGTTCCCAATTTCCCGCCCTCGAGCTGGAGGTCGACGGTCGTCGGGCCGCCTATTTTGACGGCCCTGGCGGCACCCAGGTCCCCCGGCGGGTAATCGACGCGATCGGCGCCTACCTGACCGGCGCCAACGCCAACACCCACGGCGCGTTTCTCACCAGCCGCCGCAGCGATGAGGTCCTTGTCAAAGCCCATCAGGCCGCCGCTGACCTGCTCGGTTGCGAGGCTCGGGAAGTGGTTTTTGGGGCCAACATGACTTCGCTGACGTTTGCGATGAGCCGCGCGATTGGCCGTGAGCTCCAAACCGGCGATGAGATCGTGCTCACGGCGCTGGACCACGACGCGAATTTTGCCCCCTGGAAGGCGCTGGAAGAGCGCGGCGTGGTGATCCGCGTGGCCAAGTTTCGCCCTGAGGATTGCACGCTGGACCTGGGGGCGCTCCTCGAACTGATCAACGAGAAGACCAAGCTGGTCGCCATCGGCTTTGCCTCGAACGCCGTGGGCTCGATCAATCCCGTGCGGGAAGTCATCGAGGCGGCGCATGCGGCGGGCGCTTGGGTTTTCGTGGACGCGGTGCACTATGCGCCGCACGCGCCGATTGACGTGAGGGCGCTGGATTGCGACTTTCTGGCCTGCTCGGCCTACAAATTCTTCGGGCCGCACCAGGGGCTGCTCTATGGCAGGGCCGAGCATCTGGAGCGGCTGCGGCCGTACAAGGTGCGTCCGGCCGACGAGGCGATTCCGCATCGCTGGGAGACCGGCACGCAGAACCACGAGGCGATGGCCGGCGTGGCGGCGGCGATCGACTATCTGGCCGAGCTCGGCGAGCGCTGCGGCGCCGCGGGCTCGCGCCGCGAGAAACTGCTGGGAGCGATGACGGCGGTGCAGTCGGCGGAGCGCGAGCTGGGGCGGCGGCTGATCGAG
>CAYOPA010000111.1:0-12789 GCA_964405625.1 uncultured Bryobacterales bacterium | reverse complement strand
CCGTGAGCCGTGAGCCGTGAGCCGTGAGCCGTGAGCCGTGAGCCGTGAGCCGTGAGCCGTGAAGTTAGCTCGGTTCGGCGGCTAGCTCGATGCGGATCGCGAGCCCGCCGTTGGGCGTGGGCTGCGCCGACATTGACCCGCCCATACGCTCGACGGCTCGATGGCAAATAGCCAGGTCGGAGCCGGGATCGTTGGGATGACCGGGACACGACGGGAACGGCGCGAACGACCTCCGTACGTCCTCGGCCTCCAGCCCTGGATCGTCCACGCTCGCCGTCACCGTGACTCGTCCATGCTCAGCGCACCCAACCGTCACGGTCACCGGCCCTCCGGCCTTGGACAGCCGCAGCGACGCCGACTGAAGTCCGCTCCAAGCCATCCGCAACAATTCCACGTCCCCCGTCACGCTCGGCTCCGGCCGCGGGAACGCCTCCACCAGGACCCCGGAGCGCTTCGTATGGAATGCGTTGGAGATCGGAATCGATATTAGGTCGAGCTCCTTGGCGCTGACCAACGCTAAATCGCTCAGACCATCAATAAGGGTTTGCAGGCGATTGGCCGATTGAGAGATGTGCTCGATGTCACGAACGGCGTCACTCGAAATGTCAGGCCCGAGATCTTCGCGCAGAAACTCCAGGAAGGACTTGATTTGCCGGATCGGGGCTCGCAGGTCGTGAGCAGCCCTGCGGGCCAGATCCTCAACGATGCGAGGATCGGCGGAGGCCGGAGACGGTTGGGATGGGGAGGCCGGAAAGTCCACGATATTGTCTTCGGCCGCCTTCGCAAGGAGCATTAGGCTGGTCGCCGCTTGGTTTCCGGAGCGGCATAGTTGAGCAAGTGACGGAGACCCGCCGGCGGGTCTCCGAGGAGGCGATGCCTTATTCAACCCGGGCTTTCCGACCCATCCGCAACCAATTTTGGGTTACGCAAATACGAGGAGCTGCACTGGGAGACTCTGGCGCGATCACCCCACGCGATCGGCCTGGTGAACGCGGGAGGGGTGATTGTCCAGGCCAACCGCCGATTCCACCGGCTGTTCGGCTACGAGTACGGCTCGCTCAAGGGCGTATCCATCGAGGCGCTGGTTCCGCCGGCGGGCCGGGAGCGGCATCGGCGGCTGCGCGAAGGCTACCAGGAGGATCCCTCGGACCGCCTGATGAGCGAGCGCCGCGACTTGGCCGGCCTGACCAAGCAGGGCGAGGCGATCGCGGTGGAGGTCAGCTTGGCGGCGGCGCTGATCGAGGGCGAGCCGATGACGATCGCCTGGGTCATCGACCAGACTGAACGCCATCAGCTCGACGAGCGCTTTCGCCGGGCGATTGAAGGCGCCCCGAGCGGGATCGTCTTCGTCGATGAAGCCGGCGTGATCGTGCTCTGCAACCGCCAGGCCTGCGAGGATTTCGGTTACACCCGCGCCGAGCTCGAGGGCCAGTTAGTGGACATCCTGCTGCCTAAGGAGTTGGTCGCGGCCCACCCGGCGCACCGGAGCCGCTTTCTCGCCGACCCGCACCAGCGGCCCATGGGCCACGGCCGCGACCTGCGAGCCCGCCGCAAGGACGGCTCCGAGTTTCCGGTGGAAATCGGGCTGACGCCGATCCCCAGCTCGGGCGGATTGTGGACCATGGCGAGCATTGTTGACATCTCCTTGCGCAAGCAGGCCGAGGACAGCCTGCAAATGCGGAACGAAGAGCTGCTGGACTTCGTTTACAGCGCCTCGCATGACCTCAAGGCGCCGCTATCGACGATCCGAGGTCTGATCGCGATCGCGCTCGACGATCTGGAGGAGGGCAAGGCGGAAGCCGTCGCCGACCTGCTCGTCCAAGTGGACCGCAAGGCCGAGCGCTTGTCCAAGCTGGTGGAGGGAACGCTGGCGCTGGCGGGGGCCTCGCGCGCCGATTCCAACGCCGATGAGGTGGACCTGGCGGAGCTGGCGGCCGACATCATCGCGGATTTGACCTTCTTCGCCGAGCATCGAGGCGTCCGTTTGAGCATCGATGTCCCGGCCGACCTGCGCATGTCCACGAGCGTCCAACGTCTGCGGCTGATCTTCGAAAACTTGTTGCTGAACTCCATCAAATACCATGACCCCGACAAAATGGACTGTCTCGCGTCAGTTAAAGCCGTTCGTCAGGACGACCGCATCGTGCTGGAGTTCGCCGACAACGGGCTGGGAATCCCGGCCGGCGCTCATTCCAAAGTGTTCCAGATGTTCCAGCGCTTCCACCCGGACCGCGCTGAAGGCAACGGGCTGGGGCTGGCGATGGTGAAAAAGCAGGTGAGCGCGCTGGGCGGCGTCATCACATTTGAAAGCAGCCCGGCCGGTACAACCTTCCGCGTGGTCTTGCCCAAGGAGGCGCACCGATGATTCGTTCGGTCTTGATTGTCGACGACGAGCCGGCGGACCGCTTTATCGCGGCGCGGGTCCTGAAGAAGGCGGGCGTGGAAGCCGACATCCACGAGTTCGGCGACGGCCAGTCAGCGCTGGATTTCATCTCGGATCTGGCGCGGAAGCAGCCCAAAGAACCGCCATTCGTCCCCACCACGCTGGCGCTGGTGGACATCAACATGCCGCGGCTGAACGGATTTGAGTTCCTGGCGCAGCTCGACGTCGCCATCCGGGTTGGCGATCTGCACCCGGACTGGTTCGCGGTGATGATGTTCACCTCGTCCAACAACCACCGCGACCGCGCCAAGGCCGAAGGCCTCTCGATTGTGCGCGGTTACATTGTCAAGCCGTTGACGGTGGAGGAAGTCCACAAGCTGATGGGGCAAAGCGGGTAGACGCGGACGGTTTCTGGTTGTGGCGCACGGCTGCGCCACGTTGGCGAGACACGGCCTCAGGCGAAAATCTCGTGCGCCACGTTGCCCGCCACGTCCGTCAAGCGGAAGTTGCGGCCGGAGTGGAAATAAGTCAGCCGCTCGTGATCCATCCCCAGCGCGTGGAGGATCGTCGCGTGCAGGTCGTGGATGTGCATGCGGTTCTCCACCGCGTAGTAGCCGAATTCGTCCGTCGCGCCGTAAGCCACGCCGCCCTTGACGCCGCCGCCGGCCATCCACATGGTGTAGCCGTAGGGGTTGTGGTCGCGGCCGTCGCCGCCCTGGCTAACCGGGGTGCGGCCGAATTCCCCGCCCCACACGACCAGCGTATCTTCCAGCAGCCCGTGCGATTCCAGGTCCGCCAGCAGCCCCGCGATCGGCTTGTCGACCATCGCCGCCGTGCGGGTGTGCAGCCGGATCAGCTCCGTGTGCGCGTCCCAGCCCACCTCGTTGCCGGGGCCGTACTCGTGGTTGATCTGGATGAACCGCACGTCGCGCTGCGCCAGCCGCCGCGCCATCAGGCACTGCCAGCCGAAGTCGCGCGTCACGTCCTCGTCCAGGCCGTAGAGCTTCTTGGTCGCCTCGGTCTCGCGGGAGATATCAAACGCTTCCGGCGCCTCGGTCTGCATCCGGAAGGCCAGCTCAAAGGCTTCAATGCGGGCTTCGAGCTCCGGGTTGTGCGACTGCCGCTCCAGCGAGGCGCGGTTGATCTTCTGGATCATGTCCAGCTCATAGCGCTGCTGCTCGGGCGTGAGCTTGCTGTTGTGCAGGTGCTCGATGGGGTTCTTCATCAGCTCATCGACGCTGACGCCCCCATGCCCGACCGGCGTGCCCTGATAAACGCCCGGCAGGAACGCCGAGCTCCAGTTCTTCGCGCCGCCGTGCGACAGTCCCGGCTTGAGCGTGATAAACGCCGGCAGGTTCTGGTTCTCCGTCCCCAGGCCGTAGACCACCCAGGAGCCGGTCGCGGGCCGCGTAAACGTGTTCGAGCCGGTGTTGAGCTGCAAGACCGCGCCGCCGTGCGCCACGCTGTCGCCCACCATCGAGCGGATCACGCACAACTTGTCGATCTGCCCGGCGACGTGCGGAAACAGCTCCGACACCGGCAGCCCGCACTGCCCGCGCGGCTTGAACTCCCACGGCGAGCGCAACAATCCGCCCATCTGGCCTTCCGCAAACGTCAGCGGCCGGTCAAAAGGCAGCGGCTTGCCGTGGTCGCGGTCCAGGCGCGGCTTGGGGTCGAAGGTGTCCATGTGCGACGGCCCGCCGTGCATGAACAGGAAGATCACCCGCTTGGCCCGCGGCTTGAAGTGCGGCTGCTTCGGCGCCAGCGGGCCGGCCGTCTCCGTCGCGCCCAATAGCGACGCCAACCCCAACAGGCCGAACCCGGAGGCGGCGCGGCGCAGGACCTGCCGGCGCGACGGCTGAGCGCTACTGAACATAGAGGAAGTCATTGGATGCAATCAACGTACGGCAAAGGCTGGTCCAGGCCTGCTCGGGGTCGTCGGCCGGATAGCCCGCGAGATAGTCGGCGGCGAGCCCCAGCCAATCGTCCCCGGCCGGGCGGTTGAGCGTGAGCAGATAGGCCCGCGCCAGGCGGCCGCGATCGTCGAGCGACTCGTCGGCCAGCAGCGAGCCCGCCAGCGCTGCGGCGCGAGCGGCGACGAACTCGCTGTTCATCATATAGAGCGCCTGCGGGGCCACGTTGGTGGAGCTGCGCTGCGGGTTGGTCGTCACCGCGTCGCCGAAATCAAACAAGCTCAACATTGTGGGCAGATTCGAGCGCCGCAACGGCAGATAGACCGTGCGGCGGCGCGAGTCGTCCGGGTGCAGGCTCTTGCGCGCGTCGGCGAACTCGTTGTCCGTCCCCTTGCCTTCCATCAGGGCGCCGTACATCTCCGTCTCCAGCGAGCCATCGAGCGAAAGCAGACTGTCGCGGATCTCCTCCACCGTCAACCGCCGCGACGGGAAACGCGAAAACAGCCGATTGTCGGCGTCCTTCTCCAGTTGCTCCGCCGAGGGTTTTGAGCTCATGCGGTAGGCCTTGGACAGCATGATCAGCCGGTGCATGCTCTTGATCGACCAGCCCGAGCGGACGAGCTCGCCGGCGAGATAGTCCAGCAGTTCCGGATGAGTCGGGGCCTCGCCGACGCGGCCGAAGTTGTCCGGCGTCGGCACGATGGCGCGCGCGAAATGCCACAGCCAGATGCGGTTGGCCATCACGCGCGCGGTCAGCGGGTTCTGGGGCGAGGCGATCCAGTGGGCCAGCTCCAGTCGGCCGCTGCCTTGGGCGATCGGCTGCTGCTCCTCGCCGGCCAGCACGACGGGGAACCGCTTAGAGACGAGATCGCCGTGCTGCCGCGGGTCTCCGCGCAGGAAAACGTGCTGCTCAACCGGCTCGCCCTCGTTGACAGCGTTGGCCAGCGGAGGCTTCGGCGCCGTCTCTTCCAGTAGCCGCTGCTCGGCTTCGAGGGAGGCGAGCGTCGCCAGGGTTTCGGAGTCCAGATGGCGGTCGCGGTCGACCTGCGGCAAGGCGAACGGACCGGCGCTGACTTCGGCGAAGAAGCGGTCGTCGCCGGCGAAGAATTTGGGTTTCTCGGGCGCTTCAGCGCCGGCTGCTTTGGCGGCTTCGGCTTCGGCTTCCCAAGCGGCCAGCAGAGCGTCGCGCTCGGCGGCGGTGGCTTGGTAGCGCCGCTGGTACTCGGCGACCGCGCGGGCGCGCTCCGCTTCGTTGTTGGCGGCGTACCACTCCTCCAACTGCGGGCGGCGCTCCCGGGTTGGCTTCAGGAATTTCGCCCAACGCTCCAGCACATCGGGCTCCAGGCCGTGCGCATACGCGACCTGCCAAGCCTCGAAGCCGCGCTCGTATACCACGTAGGCCGCCCGCATGTACTCCGCCAGCCGATCCATCCGCGCGTCGCGATAGCGGCGGCCGGCCTTGCCCAGCAGCTCCTTGATCTCGTCCTTTTTGTCGTCGATCCGCTGGAGGGCCTGGTCGTATTCCCGCTCCTGCTCCAGCGGGACCAACGGCCGCTCGTACAGCGTCGAGACCACCGGAGAGCCCTCCACCTTCGCCCAGTTCTTCGTGCTGGCGAAGATTGAAGCCATCGCGTAGTAATCCTTCGCGGTGAGCGGGTCGAACTTGTGGTCGTGGCAGCGGGCGCAGGCCAGCGTCAGGCCGAGGAACGCCTTGGAGGTGACCTCGATCTGCTCGTCCACGGAGTCGTAGAACATTTTGGGCTTGTCGATCTCCGCGATCAGCTTCGGCCCCAATGCCAAGAAACCCGTGGCGACGACGCCCTCGGTGCTAAAGCCCTCGCCCGGAAGCAGGTCGCCCGCGATCTGCTCACGGACGAAGCGGTCGTAGGGCTTGTCGTCGTTGAAGGCGCGGATGACGTAATCGCGGTAGCGCCAGGCGTGCGGGTAACGGTGGTCCTCGTCGGCGCCGGTGGAGTCAGCGTAGCGGGCCACGTCGAGCCAGTGGCGGCCCCAACGCTCGCCGTAGCGAGGCGAGGCGAGCAACCGGTCGACCACGCGCTCAAAGGCGCCGGGGGCGTCGTCAGCCAGATAGGCCTCGATCTCGTCGGGAGTAGGCGGAAGGCCGGTCAGGTCGTAGGTCGCGCGGCGCAACAGGGTGAGGCGGTCGGCCTCGGGCGCCAGGCCGAGCCCCTTGGGACGCAGACGCGCCAACAAGAGCTCATCGATTCCCTTGCCCGTTGCAGGAGGCTTCACCGGCTGGAAGGACCAGTGCCGCCCGTCCCCGGCCGGGCCGCGATCGGCGGGCCATTCGGCCCCGGCCCGCACCCAATCCTCCACGGCGGCGACCTCTTCGGCGGCCAGCTTGCCCATCGGGGGCATCTTCAGATCGCCTTCGTAGTGCAGGGCCCGCAACAGCAGGCTTTCGGCAGGCTCGGCGGCATCGACCAGCGCTCCTCGGGCCCCGCCTTTTTGGAAGCCCTCGGCCGAAGACAGGTCCAGCTCGCCCATACGCTGCTCGGCGCTGTGGCAGACCTGGCACTTGGCGGCCAACAGCGGGCGGATTCGCTTTTCAAAAAGCTCGTCGTTTGCAGCAAGCGGCGGCGTGAGCAGGCTCAGCAGGAGCAGGGCCCGGACCGCCGATTCTCGATTCCCGCTGCGCAGCATCTTGCTGAATAGTTTACGGCGCCTCAACGCAGCTTGCGCCAGACGGCTTCGGCCACGATCAAATCCTCGGCGGCAAGGCCTTGGGATTCGAACAGCGTGATCTCGCCGTCGCCGCGCCGGCCGGGCGCCAGCCCGCCCGCGATGGCGCTCAGCTCGACCACACGGCCCCACTCCAAGCGTCCTTCGGCGTGGGCCTGCACCAGGTCGCCGGCCTCCAGGCGCGCCTGTTCAAGCGAATCGGTGGCGATCAGGTCGGCCCTCTCCACGACGCGAGAGTCGATTTCGCGGCGGCGAACATGGTTGCTGCCGGCGGCGTTGACGTGGCAGCCGGGTTCCAGCCAATCGCCCAGCAGCACCGGCTCCTTGGCGTTGGTGATGGTGACGAGGATGGCGGCGCCTTCCGCGGCCTCTCGGGCCGAGGCGACCGGCTCCACCTCCAGCCCCAGCTTGTCGCTCATGCGGGCGGCGAAGGCTTCGCAGCGGTCCGGCCTGCGGGCAAAGACGCGCACCAGCCGGAGCTTGCGGACGGCGGCGATCGCTTCCAACTGGGTTTCGGCCTGCCACCCGGCGCCGATCAGGCCGAGCGTATCGGCGTCCCGGCGCGCCAGCAGCTTGGTCGCCACACCCGAGGCGGCGCCGGTGCGGATGCGGCCCAGCTCATCGGCCTCGATGGTCGCCACGGGCCGGGTCGTCTCGGCGTCGAAGAGCACAACCAAGAAGTGCGCTCCGACCTTGGGCCGGGTGGCGTAGAGCTTGGCGCCGAGCAGTCCGGCCGTGTTGTCGCCAGCATCCATGGCGTGCAGCATCGCGCCGTTGGCGAGGCCGATGCGGCGGCGTGGATGGTTGACCATGCGGTTATCGCTGAGGCGCCGAAAACATTCTTCCACGCGCTCCAGCGCCAACGACATGGGCAGGGCTTCGCGAACCTGAGCTTCGGTGATGTGGATCATGGGAGGGCCTGATTCGTACATTATGGCGTCCGACTTGCGACTAGGCTCCAACCGGCGGACGGGGGCGTATACTGGTCTCCCATGGCGTCCCCGGAAAAACGGCTCATCATCACAGCCCAACAGCACATCCTGCAGCAGCAGATGCAGTTTCCCGACGCGGGCGGCGTCTTCTCCTGGCTGCTCTCCGGCATCACCCTGGCGACCAAAATGATCCAGGCCAAAGTGCGTCGCGCCGGGCTTACCGACATCCTCGGCGAGGCCGGCGACACCAATGTCCAAGGCGAAAAGCAGCAGAAGCTCGACATCTACGCCAACGAGGCCGTGCATCACTGTCTGGGCGTACGCGAGAGCGTGGCGCAACTGGTCTCGGAGGAAAACGAGCAGCCGCGCATGTTTGAGGGCCGTGAAGACGCCAAGTACATCGTCGTCTTCGATCCGCTCGACGGCTCATCCAACATCGACGTCAATGTCAGCGTCGGCACCACATTCTCCATCCTGCGCCGCAACCCCAACGCCAAGGGCGCCGACGCGGCCCTGCAGCCGGGCTACAAGCAGGTCGCGGCCGGATACGTCGTCTACGGCTCCTCCACCATCCTGGTCTATACGGCGGGCCAGGGCGTCTTCGGCTTTACCCTCGACCCTGCGATCGGCGCATACGTGCTCAGCCACGACAACATCCGAATGCCCGACCACGGCGACATCTATTCGGTCAACGAGGCCTACATCGCGGATTTTCCCGAGCCCTATCAGCGGTTTATCGCGGGGATGCGGAATGGGGACTTCGGCAGACGCTACAAGTCGCGCTACATCGGCTCGATGGTGTCGGACTTCCACCGCACGCTGCTCAAGGGCGGGGTGTTTCTCTATCCGCCGACCGAATCGCATCCCGACGGCAAGCTGCGGTTGCTGTATGAAGCCAACCCAATGGCCTTTATCGCCGAGCAAGCCGGCGGCAAGGCGATCGACGGGAAAGCGCGGGTGCTGAACGTGGTCCCGACCTCGATTCACCAGCGCACGCCGTTGATCCTGGGCAGCCGCGAGGAAGTGGAAAACTTCGAGCGGTTGCGGGATGCGGGGTAGCGCGATCGGCCGTCTTTATCGGCCCACTAGCTCCGCGTCCCGCGCCGCCACCCAGAAGGCGCGGCCGTCGGGCAATTCGCCGCGATACCAGCCGGCGCGCCGCTCCAGCAGGCGGAATTCCGCGCCGGCGTGCAGCGGCTCGGTGAACGCCGGCTCGTAGGTCTCGCCGTCGCCCTTGCGCGCCACCGTCTCCGGCGCGGTCACCACGCCGTCTTCGCTGGAAGCGGCCCCCAGCGCCTCGGCCCCCAGTGAAGCGGCCATCGCCGCCGCCAGCAGCCCCGTCGCCAGCAAAGCGCCGCGCGGCGCCCGTCGGCCTCGCCACACGCCCCAGGCCGCCAGGGCCCAGAACGCCCCGGAAAACAGCGCCAGCAGCAGCCTGCGCACGGAAAACGACAGGTCAAAGTGCCAGAACAGCAGCGTCCGCAAGGCCTTGGCGCCGGTTTCGAGCTCAAAGCGGTCCAGCCGTCGGGCCCGCGCCGACGCCAGGTTCTGCATCAGGTCCGGATCGCCCGGCAACAGCCGCTCGGCCCGGCGATAGCTCAGGATGGCGCGGCCCAGGTCGTCCATGCGGAAGTAGGCGTTGCCCAGGTTGTAGTAGAGGCGCCCGTTTTCGATGCCGCCCTCTTCGATCAAGCGCTGGTAGCGCAACGCGGCTGCGCGGTACAGGTCGTAGGCTCCGCGCGGATCGTCCACCGTGGCCTGGTTGGCCTGGCGGAACAGCTCGTTGGCTTCCTGGAAGACCGCCGCGGCCTCCTCGCGGGGGATGGCGGCGCCGGCGGCGCCACAAAGCAATAGCAGGCAGGCGAGCGCCCTCATCGCGAGGCTCCCAGCCGCTGTTCCAGCTCGCCCAACAGCCGCCGCGTCTTCGCTCGCAGCTCCTCCGGGCTCATGCCGCCCAGCGAGCCGCCGGCGTAGCGGCTGGCCTCGCAGGTTTCGAAGATGCCGCGCAGCTCGTCCAACTGAGCGGCCTCGACGCCCCGATCCGCCAGGGGGCCCTTGACGTCGCTAAACGTCATCGCCCCGGCGGGCAGGTCCAACCGCGCGCCCAGATATTCGCGCAGGCCGCCGAGCAGCTCGTCGGCGAAGCGGCTGTCCTGGTGCAACGCCTGCAGGCTCCGCTCCAGGCGTTTGAAGGCTTTGCTGACAGCTTTTCGCTTCGGGTCGGCGTCCCGGCGCCGCCTCAGCGTCCACGCCCACAGGGCCAGAAACGCCAGCGGCGGTCCGAACAGGATCGCCAGCCACGGCGGCGACCGCAGCGTGGCGGCCAAACCCGCCGCCCGGCTCTCGAGCGCGTCCGGCGCTTCGTAGTTCTGCGCCACGCCGCCCTGGGTCGACTCCAGGCGGCTCTGTTCCACCGCCTCCCGGCCGACCCCTTCCGCGTCGGCGGCCGTGACGATCCGCGAGCCGTGTACCGTCAACGGAATCGGCTCGGTCCTGGCCGTCACGTATTGGCCCGTGGAGGGATCAAGATAGTTAAACTCCAGCGGCGGGATCTCCGTGGCCCGCGCCGTGCGCGCCCGTATGGTCTGCGTAAAGACCTTGGCGTCGCCCTCCTTCTCGCCGGCCGCCATCTCGTCGGGAACCCTGAAGTCAGCCGTCAGCCGGCTCTGTTCCAAAAAGTTCGGCAGCCGGACAAAGTCCAGGTATTCCGGGCCGGTGACTCGGACGGTGAGGGTGATCGGGTCGCCGACGTTGACCTCGGTGGGGGTCGCCTGGGCTTCAAAGCCGAACCGGCCGATCAGGCCGCTGAAGTTGGCGGGGCGCCCTTCCTGGGGCAGCGGCAACACTTCCAACGTCGGGCGATTGGACGGTATGGCAAAGCTCTCGTAGCGGGCGCGCACGCCGAACATGCCGCCGCCAAAGAAGTCGTCAAACAGCGATCCGCCGCCGCCGCGAGCGCCGCTGACGGCCCGGAAGGCGACGGTGGCCGCCGGCAACTGAATCTTGCCGGGCTCCAGCGCGGCCAGCAGCTTCTCAAACGTGACCGTCACGAAGCTGTAGCCGTTCAGCGTCCCGCGTCCTTTCTTGGCGATGACCCGGGTGTCGTTGAGGGGCGCCTCGAAGTAGTCGTTCTGCGCCGTGGGGGTGATGTTGCGCTTCGGGTCGATGGTCTGAAAGCGCGAATCCTCGAAAACGGGGACCTGGAACTTGAACTGGTCGGCGTTGCGGCCGATGTACCAGACCGTCGTCAGCATCACGGGCTGGCCGACGTACGCTTTGCTGGAGGAGAGCCCCTGGCGCAGCTTGAAGTCCTCAATTTCACTGGGAGGCAACGCCTCCACGCGCATCGGCTGGGTGCGTGCGCTCCGGTGGTCCGCCTTGATCTCCAGCGAAGGGATGACCAGCGAGCCCTCGCGCCTGGGCGTGAGCTGGTAGTTGAAGGTGTACCCCTGCTGCACGGTGCGCGTCATGCGGCCGTTGATGATGGTGATGGACTGGCTGTTGTTGGCGCCGCCGCCGGATTCCTCGATGGTGAAGTCCGCCATCAGCGGCGCCATGTTCGGTTTCTCCGGCGAATCGCTGCCGTCCACCTTGATCTGAAAGGCGACGGACTGCCCCACGTAGACGCGCGCGGACTCGATAGCCGCCTGCGCCCGTAGCGGTTGATCCTGCGCCGCCAAAGAGCCGGCCAGCAAACAAGCCAACGCTGTCAGACGGAGGAGCACCTACCAGTCCTTCTCCACGGGTTTTGGCGAGCCGATCTGGAGCAGCTCGCGTCGGCGCCGGTTGGCGCGCTCTTCGTTCAACAGGTCTTGCGGCGTCTGCCGCAGCGCCTGCAAGGGGTCGGCCGGCTGCTGTTGCTGCTGTTGGCTCTGGGACTGCTGCTGTTGTTGCTGTTGCTGCTGTTGGTCGCCTTCTTGGTTGCCTTGCAGGGCGTCCAGCGCCTGCTGCATGGACTGGGCCGCCTGGTCCTGGGGCTGTTGGGCCTGGCTGAGCTGCTGCTGTTCGAGCTGTTCCGAGGCCTGTTGCTGCTGCTGGGCCGCCTGCTCAAGCTGCTGCTGGGCCTGCTGCTTTTGCGGATCCTGCTGCTGCTGATTCTGCTGCTTGAGTTGCTCAGCCATCTCGCGACTGTCCTGCTCAAGCTGCTTTTGCCGTTCGGCCTGCTGTTGCGATTCCTTTTGCAGGTTCTGGTCGCGGGGATTCCGTTGCTGTTTCTGTTCGAGCTCGTCGCGCTCGCGATTGAGCTCCTGCTGTTTCTTCAGGTTCTCCGTGAGCTTCTGCTCCAGGTTGTCGGAGTCGTCGGGATCGTTCGACTGGCCGCCCTGGGGCTGATCCTTCAGCCGGTCCAGGATCTGCTTCATACGCAGCCGGGCGAGCTCCATGTTGCGGGCCGCTTCGCCCATGGAGGGATCGCGGGAGAGGGCGCGTTTATACGAAGCCGCGCTCTTTTCCAAGGCGGCAAGGCTGGTTTGAGGATCGGTCCGCTCGTAGCCCGCGCTGGAGCGGTAGAGCGCGTTGCCCAGGTTGTACTCGGCGAGGGCCTCCACCTCGGAGTCGCCCTGCTCGGCGGCAAGCTGGGCCGCCTGCTGGAAGGCCGCCGTCGCTTCGGCAAACTCCTCGCGCCGGTAGTGGGCCGCGCCGCGGTTGAAGGCCGCCACCGCAAGATTCGGGGACGACTCCTCGGCCTGACGATACGACTCGATCGCCTGCTCGTACTGCTCGGCCTGATAAGCCGAGTTGCCCGCGGAGATCAGCGCCCGCGACGACGATCCCGGCGCCGGCAGGGTCAACAACAGCAGCAGCGGCAAGGCTCGCATCATCGCTTTCTCTCGCTCATGACAGCTTCAGCGAACAGCAG
>CAYOPA010000110.1:0-12871 GCA_964405625.1 uncultured Bryobacterales bacterium | reverse complement strand
TTGGCCACGTCGAGCGTCTCGTCCAGGGAGGCGTTAAAGGGTACAGCTTTGCCGGCGTTCAGGCCGTAGGCCTCGTTGGTGGCCTCAATGTGACGCGCGATGTATTCGCGCTCGAGCTGGAGCTCATTCGGGCGCACGTAGACGGCGGCCACGATGCTGGGAATCGAGGCGTTGGCGAACAGCGCCCCTGCAATCACCAAGCCCGCCGGTTTCAGACGCCGCGTCCACACCAGCGGGATCGCCGTTAGCATCGCCGCGATCACTACCCAACGCAGCGGCAGAGCGACGTTTTCGTCCACGTAGTCCATGCCGGTCATGAAGGCGTGCGTGTTCAGCAGCAGCCCATAGCGCCCCAGCAAGAACCAGGCGGCCGCGCCGACCAGAGCGATGGTTGCCAACACGCGGGCGAAGTCCGTCTGCGTGGCGCCCTCCAGCAGCAGCGGATTGGGACCTGGATCAAACTCTTCCGCCGCGCCCCCGGACTCCCGAAACCGTTGAAACCGCTCATAAATCTGCCAGCCCCGCGCCGAGGCCCAGAAGACGATCACCGAGATGACCGTGACGGTGAAGACGAATCCGAGCAGCGTCTTGTAGAAAGGCAGATCGAACAGGTAGAACGACAAATCCCGTCCGAAAACCGGATCGACCCACGGCTCGCCGGCGGGCGTGGAGCCCTTTGACCCCACATACGCCATCACCCGCCAGGAGTTGATCGACGAGCCGACGAAGACCACCGAGACCACGAACAGGCCCGCCGCGACCAGCCGTGAGTACAGCGGATAGGCGCCCCGCGGCACGCCGGCGAAGCGCAGCCCGCGGCTGTGGGCCAACATGGCCACCGACCAGCCCAGCAGCGCCGCCAGCGTGGCCGGCAGGATCTGGTACAGCAACATGCTGACCCAGGTCGAAACCTGTCCCACCTCCCTCCACCAGGAGTATTCGATGACGAAGTCGGCGATGGTTCGCGATCCCGCGATCAGCAGGAACGCCAGGGCGACGAGGACGATGTTACGGATCTGACGGGGTTCCATAAGAATGTTAACGCGCTCTTACTATACCGAGCGCGGAGGGCTTGACGGGTCTGAAAGCTAAAGGATCACGCCGCGGTCGCGATCCCAGACGAGCCGTCCGGCGACAATCGTGGCAGCCGGCCCGCCCGTAAAGGTGCGGCCGTGGAACGGCGAGTTCTTGCTCTTCGATGGCGAGCGCTCGCCGTCAAACGTCCACTCCCGCTCCAGATCCAGCAGGGTCAAATCCGCTGCGGCCCCTTCCTGCAAGCGGTTTTGCTCCAACCCGAGCGCCGCCGCCGGACCGCTGGTGAACAGCTCCACCAGCCGCGCCAAGCTCGCGCGTCCCGAGCGCACCAGTGCTTCCAGCGCCACGCTGACCGTAGTCCCCAGCGCGATCACGCCGAAGGGGCACGAGTCAAACTCTTGCATCTTCACGTTGCCCGTATGGGGCGTGTGGTCGCTGACCACCGCGTCAATCGTGCCGTCGGCGCAGGCGGCCGCCAGCTCGTCGCGGTCGGAGGCCTCGCGAAACGGGGGTCGCACCTTGTAGTTGCTGTCGTAGGGCTGCAAATCATCCACCGTCAGCAACAGATGATGCGCGGCCACCTCCGCGGTCACCGACGAGCCGCGCTGCTTAGCCACGCGGATCAAATCCACGGCGGCGGCGCTGGAGAGGTGGGCGACGTGTAGCCGGGCGCCGGTTTCGCGGCACAGGATCAAGTCGCGCGCCAAAATGATCGTCTCAGCGCTGACCGGAATGCCGTTCAGGCCCAGCGCCGTAGCGCGTCGTCCTTCATGGATGTCGCCGCCGGCTGAGAGGCTCTCGTCGTCGCAGTGCGCAATCACCGTCAGCCGAAACGAGTCCGCATAGCGCATTGCCCGGCGCATCAGGGCCGCATCGGCGACCGTCCGGTCGGCGTCGCCCACGGCCCGGGCGCCGGCGTCGCGCATCGAACCGATCTCGGCAAGCTGCTCCCCCTGCCCGCCCTTGGTCAGCGCCCCAATCGGCAACACCCGCACCAACCCCCGGCTGCGGGCGCGCTCCACAATAAAGCTGGTGACCGTGGCCGAATCGTTATACGGGCTGGTGTTGGGCAGGCAACAGACGGTGGTAAAGCCGCCCGAAGCAGCCGCCCGCGAGCCGCTCTCGATCGTCTCGGCATGTTCCAGGCCCGGCTCGCGGAACCGGGCGCGCGCGTCGATAAAGCCCGGCGCCACGATCTTGCCGGATGCGTCGTAGATCTCCGCGTCCGCCGGCGCTTCCAGCCCCTCGCCAATCCGCTCGATACGGCCGTCGACCAGCAGCACATCGGCCGGCCGGTCCACGCCCAGCGCCGGGTCGAGCAGGCGCCCGCCCCGCAGCAGCAGCGGCCTCTCCTGCACCCTCAAGCTGACGCCTCCGTGGCGCAGGCCCGCTCTAGCACCGCCATCCTGACTGACAATCCGTTCTCCACTTGATTGAGAATCACTGAGCTTTTTGAGTCCGCCACTTCGCTGGAGAGCTCGCGGCCGCGGTTGATCGGCCCCGGATGCATGACCAGGGCTTCGGGCTTGGCCAGCTCCATGTGCTCGATCTCCAGGCCGTAGTACTGGAAGTACTCGTTTTTCGGGAAGATCGGCTTGGACTGCCGCTCAAGCTGCACGCGCAGCATCATCACCACATCGGCGTCCTTGACCGCTTCGCGCATGTCGTAGGTCAAGGTGATGTTCGGCGCCAGCGATTGCAGCGAGCGCGGCACCATCGTCGCCGGACCGCACAGCGTCACATGGGAGCCGAACTTGGTCAACAAATGGAGGTTCGAGCGCGCCACGCGGGAGTGCGCGATGTCGCCGATGATGGCGACCTTCAGCCCTTCCAGCGTCTCCTTTTTTTCCAGAATCGTCATCGCGTCCAGCAGCGCCTGGGTGGGGTGCTCATGGCGCCCGTCGCCGGCGTTGATGATCGGCCGGCCCAAAAACCTGGACAAGAAGTGCGGCGCCCCCGAGGAGGCGTGCCGCATCACGATCGCATCCGGCTGCATCGCCGCCAGCGTATTCAACGTGTCCACCAACGACTCGCCCTTGGACAGACTTGAGCCCTGCTCCTGGATCGAAACCGTATGCGCTCCCAGGCGCTGGGCGGCGATCTCAAAGCTGGTGCGGGTGCGCGTGGAGGACTCGAAGAACAGGTTGACGATGGTGCGGCCGGGCAGCTTGCGGGTCAACTCCGGGTCGTGTCGAGCGTGACGTGATTTGAGCTCGCGGCTGCGGTCGAGTATCTTTTGGATCTGTTCGCGGCTGAGCTCTTCGATACCGAGTAGGCTTCGCTGGACGAGCCGGTCCGGCATCGGGCCCGGGCTCAACGAGATCGGATACAAAGGCGTCGGCGAATCAGCCAACTCACTAGGATACGCTGAAAGGCGCTCCCAGCGGAGCGGCCAGGGAGGGTGGATTGGCGTGGACTTTGAAAACTACGACATCGTGAAGGGATTCGGGCAGGTCGCCGACGGCTACGACCGCTCCAACGACGCCATGACGATGGGCTTGCACCGGCGCTGGCGCAGGAATCTGTGCCGCGAAGTGGTCCGGCAGGCGCCGCCAAACAGCCGCTGGCTCGATGTGGCCACCGGCACCGGGGATGTGCTGTTGGGCGTTCTGCGCGAAAGGACGGACCTGCTCGCGGTCGGCGTCGACCCCACCGGCCGGATGCTCGAGTTGGCCCAGGAAAAGCTCGCCAAGCGGCAAACGCGCCCCGACGCCCGGGTCTCGCTCAGCGGCGGCGACTGCCTGCGGCTGCCCTTCCCCGACGGCTCGTTCGACACGGTCACCATCTCATGGGGCATCCGCAATGTGCGCCCTTTTCGCGAGGGGCTCGCCGAGATCCGCCGCGTGCTCAAGCCCGGCGGCCGGCTGCTGGTGCTGGAAAGCGGCGCGCCGCAATCGCCTGTCATTCGAGCCTTTTACTCGGTCTACAAGCGAGCCCTGCCCTGGATCGGCGAGGCGACCGCAGGCTACCGACCCACGTTCGAATACTACTGGCGCAGCGTGGACCGCTTCCCGGCCGGCCCTAATTTCGTCGCCGAGCTTGACCAAGCCGGCTATGCCGAGACATGGTACAAAGCGCAGCTCGGCGGCATCTGCTACCTCTACGGCGCGGTCAGGCCGGTCCTGTAATCGCCGCGATCCGTTATCCTGGTCGCGTTGCGGACGGGCGGCTAGTTACAAATGAAGTTTTTCTCGGCACTCCTCCTCGCGGTCAGCCTTTCGGTCCCGTCGGCTTGGGGCCAGACGTCCGCGGAGCTGCTGGAGCGCGTCCAGCGGCTGGAGAGCGAGCTGGCGGACCTGCGCCGGGCGCTGGCCGACCAGCAAGCCGAGGAGGAGAGGCTGCGGCTCGCCGAAGAGCGGCGCCGCCGCGAGGTCGAGCAATCGCCCGCGCTGCGCGGCGCCATTGAGCGCATCTCCATTGACGCGCTCATCGACGGCTTCTACTCCTACAACTTCAACAACCCCGACGACGGCTTCAACGATCTGCGCGCCTACGACCGGCTCGACCGCAGCCTGGGGCTCAATCAGGCCGTCGTTGTCATCGAAGCGCCCACCGACGTCGCGGCCGGGCGCCGCCTCGGAGGCCGCATCGACCTGATGGTCGGCCAGGCGACGCAAACGCTTCAGGGCGGCCCCGGCAACGAGCCTCGGCCCGAGCTCTACCGCCCGCTATTCCAGGCCTACGGAACCTATGTCGCTCCGATCGGCAAGGGCCTGACCGTGGACTTCGGCAAGTGGGCCAGCTCGCTCGGCCTTGAGGGCAACTACACCCAGGATCAGGTCAACTACACCCGCTCGCTGCTGTTTAACTTTCTGCCCTTCTATCACTTCGGCGTCCGCTCTCGATACGACTTCGATGATCGCTGGGGCGCCTCCTACTGGCTGGTCAACGGCGACGGCCAGGCCGAGGATTTCAACCGCTCGCCGTCGCACGTGGGCTTCCTGCACTGGAACCCGCACCCGCGGTTGTCGACGAACTGGTCTTACTTTGGCGGCAACGAGAACAATACCCGGCCGGCCTGGCCTGGAGCCGGGCTTGGCCCTGACGCGCGCGGGCTCGACGGCAAGTTCCATATCGCCTACTCCCAGGCGGTCTGGCAGGCCGCGCGGCGTTTGACGCTGTCAGCCGAGGCCACCCACGTGACCTTCCGCGAGCGCTCGAACTCCCCGCCCTTGACCATGTTGGGCGGCGGCGCAACCGCCGATTTCCAGCTCGCCGACGGTTGGAACCTGGGGGCGCGCTTCGAGGCCGTTTCCGACCGCGGCGGCTACTACAGCGGGACGTCGCAAATGCTGCGAGAAGGGACACTCACACTGAGCCGACGGATCGCCGACGGGCTGCTGCTGCGCTATGAAGTGCGTCAGGATCGCTCGAACCGGCTGTTTTTCCTCACCGACCGGCCGGGCGAGCTGTCGTCGCGCCAGACTACGATGCTGCTGGGGGTGACCTACTGGACGGCGCGGCGCGGCGAATGGTGACCGCCGGCGGCGTTATGCTCTCGGCAGGAACGCCCCGATGCAAATCCGTACCATATTAGCTCCCATCGACGAATCCGACCGCGCTCGTCAAACCGTCCGGGAAGCCGCCTCCATCGCCCGCCGATTCAACTCCAAGTTGATTCTTCTGCACGTGGAGCCGCCCCAAGTCTCCGCCGACTATGACGGCGCCGAGCTCGCGGGCGAACAAGAGGCTTGGGAGGCTGAGGAGCTTTCCCAGTTAGCCCGCAACGAGGCTCCAGAAGCCGCCGTCGAGCTGCAGGTGGTCCACGGCGACGTGATCGCCTCCATCCTGGACGTATGCCGCCGGGAGCCGGTTGACCTGATCGCCATGTCCACACGCGGCCAAGGCGACTACCGCCGGTTCCTGCTGGGATCCAATACGGCCAAGGCGCTGCACGACGCACCCTGCCCGGTGCTCACCGGCGCGCACCGCGAGGCGCCGGTCGAAGCCTGTTACGCGTACAAGCGCATCGCCTGCCTCGTTGATTTCCAGTGCGACCACCGCCGGGCGTTGCGCTATGCCGGCGACTTCGCCGCCGCCTGCGGAGCCGAGCTCCTCGTAGTCAACGTGCCGCCGGCTTTCCATCCCGAGGCGGACCTCCAGGACGATTTCGCCCGCATGGTCCAGAGCTCAGCGAGGCTGCAAGTGGAGAAACTGCTGGAGGAAGCGGGCGTCCAGGCGCAGGTAATCGTCAAGGGCGGCGCGTTGGAAGCGACATTGCCGCCGATCCTCGAACGCAGCGGCGCGGACTTGCTGGTCATCAATCGCTGCGAGCAGGGCCAAGCGCCGGGCGTCAGCAGCCGGGCGTATGCGGCCATTCTCAGCTCGCCCTGCCCTGTGTTGAGCATCTAGGCCTCGGTTTCGGCCTCCGAGGGATGGCGCGGTTACGACGCGAGACGACCTCCGGCGGGGATACGGTATCTTAAGGGTTGCCCTTCCGGGGCCCGACGGGAAAGGTGCGTTCATGCTGATGATCCAAGGCAAAATCCGAGAAGACGTAGATCCGCAGGAAACCTCCGAGTGGCTCGAAGCGCTGGAGCATATCAACGAGGAAGGCGGACCCGAGCGCGTCAACTACCTGCTCGGCAAGCTCCACGAGCGGGCGTCCGAGATGGGCGTGACGCTGGAAGGCCGCGGCGTCACGCCGTACATCAATACCATTCCCGTTGACGACGAGGTTCCCTACCCGGGCGACCGTGAGATCGAGCGGCGCATCAAGTCGATCATCCGCTGGAACGCCATGGCGATGGTCGTGCGCGCCAACAAGCACGACGAGGGCATCGGCGGCCACATCTCGACCTACCAGTCGCTGGCCACACTGGCCGAAGTCGGCCACAACCACTTCTTCCGCGGCTCGATCGACGGCGAGCCCGGCGACTTTATCTACTTCCAGGGCCACGCCAGCCCCGGCATGTACTCGCGGGCCTTCGTGGAAGGCCGCCTGAGCGAGGAGCACCTCAAGAACTTCCGCCACGAGCTGCGCGACACGCCGGGATTGTCTTCCTACCCGCATCCCTGGCTGATGCCCGACTTTTGGCAATTCCCGACCGTCTCGATGGGCCTGGGGCCAATCAATTCGATCTACCACGCTCGCTTCATGCGCTATATGGAGCACCGCGGGCTGATCAAGCCGACCGACCGCAAGGTCTGGGCGTTTATCGGCGACGGCGAGTCCGACGAGCCCGAAAGCCTCGGCGCGCTGACGCTGGCGTCGCGCGAAAAGCTCGACAACCTGGTCTGGGTCGTCAACTGCAACCTGCAGCGCCTCGACGGCCCCGTGCGCGGCAACGGCAAGATCATCCAAGAGCTCGAAGGCGCCTTCCGCGGCGCCGGCTGGAACGTCATCAAGTGCCTGTGGGGCAACGACTGGGACGAGCTGCTGGCCCGCGACGAAAGCGGCCTGCTGCGCCGCCGCATGGAAGAGTGCGTCGACGGCGAGTACCAGCGGTTCAAGGGCCTGGGCGGCAAGGTCATTCGCGAGGAGTTCTTCGGCAAGTACCCCGAGCTGCTCAAGCTAGTCGAGCACATGAGCGACGACGAGGTCGGCCGGCTGCGTCGCGGCGGTCATGATCCCGACAAGGTCTACAACGCCTATCGCCGGGCCTACGACCACAAGGGCGGCCCGACCGTCATCCTGGCCAAGACCGTCAAGGGCTACGGCCTGGGCGAGGCGGGCGAAGGCAAGAACATCACCCACCAGCAGAAAAAGCTCAACGAAACCGAGCTGGAATACTTCCGCAAACGCTTCGACATCCCCGTCAAGGAGTCGGTGGTGCAGAACATCGAGTTCTACCGCCCGCCCGAAGATTCCGAGGAGATGCAGTACATCCGCGAGCGGCACAAGGCGCTGGGCGGACCGAACCCGGAACGCAAGGTCAAGCCGATTGAGCTGACCGCCCCGGCGCTGGAGACCTTCAAGGATTCGCTGGGCGGCTCCAAGGGCCGCGCCGTCTCCACGACGATGGCGTTCGTGGCGATTTTGAAAACGCTGATGGCCGACAAGAAGCTCGGCAAGCTCATCGTCCCGATCGTTCCTGACGAAGGCCGCACCTTCGGCATGGAGTCGCTGTTCCGCTCGCACGGCATCTACGCCAGCCAAGGCCAGCTCTACAAGCCGGTCGACTCCGAGATGCTGCTCTATTACAAGGAAGCCAAGGACGGCCAGATCCTCGAAGAGGGCATCACCGAAGCCGGTTCGATGGCGTCGTTTACGGCCGCCGGCACAGCCTACGCCAACTACGGCGTGCCGATGATTCCGTTCTTCATCTACTACTCGATGTTCGGCTTCCAGCGCATCGGCGACCAGATCTGGGCGTTCGCTGACTCGCGCGGCAAAGGCTTCCTGTGCGGCGGCACGGCCGGACGCACGACGCTCAACGGCGAGGGTTTGCAGCACCAGGACGGCCACAGTCTGCTGCACGCCTCCACCGTGCCCAACTGCCTGGCCTACGATCCAGCGTTCGCCTACGAAATCGCGGTCATCATCCAGGACGGCATCCGCCGGATGTACCAGGAAGGCGAAGACGTCTTCTACTACTTGACGCTGGAAAACGACAACTACGAGCAGCCGGAGATGCCCGAGGGCGTCCAAGAAGGCATCCTCAAGGGCATCTACAAGTACAAGGCCGCGGAAAAGGGCAAGGCCGTCGCCAGCCTGTGGGGCAGCGGCGCCATCCTGCCCGAGGCGCTGCAGGCGCAGGAGTTGTTGGCGGAGAAGTTCGATATCGCGACCGACGTATACAGCGTCACCAGCTACACCGAGGTCCGCCGGGACTGCCTCGAAATCGAGCGCTACAACCGGCTGCACCCCGGCGCCAAGCCGAAGAGGTCCTACCTGCAGGAGCTCTTCGACAGCGTGGATGGCCCGATCATCGCCTCCAGCGACTACGTCAAGACCCTGCCCGACGGCTTGGCGCCGTTCCTGCCGGGCCGCGTGGTGAGCCTGGGCACGGACGGCTTCGGCCGTAGCGAGGATCGCCCGCACCTACGCCGCTTCTTCGAAGTTGGAGCCGAGGCCATCGCCGCCGCCGCGCTATCGAGGCTGGCGCGCGACGGCAAGTTTGACAAGCGCAAGATCAAGAAGGCGTTCCAGACTCTGAACATTGACACGGAGGCTCCCAACCCTGCGCGCCGGTGATCTGCTCACGATGCTGGCGCTCGCCTTTTGGTCTGGTTGCGGCGGCGGCGCCACCACCGCCGGGCCGTCAGCCGGCGGCGCTGCTTCCTGGGAGCCGGAGGGCCGCGTTATCCCGATGACTCTGCCGGACGACCGAGTCATCGAGGTGGAGCTTCGCGTCTCCGACGAAGAAGTCAACGAGGGCATGATGTTCCGCCCGCAACTGCCGCCGGACACGGGCATGCTGTTTGTCTTTGACCGGATGCGGAAGCGGCCGTTCTGGATGTTTCAAACTTACGTGCCGCTGGACATGATCTGGCTCGACGACTCGAAGCGCATCGTCGAGGTTGTCGACAACGCTCAGCCCTGCCGGGAGCGGGATTTCCGCAACTGCCCCACCTACGGCGGCAACTTTGAGGCCGCGTATGTGCTCGAGCTCGCGGCCGGCCGGGCGGCGGCGTTCGGCCTGAAACCGGGCGGGCAGACGAAGTTTTAACCATGAATCAGGACCATCTTCGCGCCCTATTGGAAAAAGTTCGAGACGGAGACCTCTCGCCGGACGAAGCCGCGAAGCGCTTCGACCACCTTCCGTTCGAGGATCTCGGCTTCGCCAAAGTGGATCACCATCGCGCCCTGCGTCATGGCATGCCCGAGGTCATTCTCGGCCGCGGCAAGACCCCGGACGAAGTGCGCCAAATCTCGGCCAAGCTGCTGGAACGCTCGGAGAACCTGCTCGTCACCCGAGCCTCGCACGAGATGTACGTGGCGGTGCGCGGGCTCGATTCCGAGGCTGAATACCTGGAGCGCTCCGGCTGCCTGCGCGTCTGGCGCGACAGGACCATCCGCGGCAAATCCAAGATCGCCATCGTCTGCGCCGGCACCAGCGACCTGCCGGTGGCCGAGGAGGCGCGGGTCACCTGCGAGGTGATGGGCAACGAAATCATCGAGATCTACGACGTCGGCGTAGCGGGCATTCACCGCCTGCTGGGCAACCTTGACAAGCTGGCCCAGGCGCGTGTCATCATTTGCTGCGCCGGCATGGAAGGCGCGCTGCCCAGCGCGGTCGGCGGCATCGTCTCCTGCCCGGTGATCGCCGTGCCGACCTCGGTGGGCTACGGGGCCAGCTTCCACGGACTGGCGGCGCTGCTGGGGATGCTGAACTCCTGCTCGTCGAACGTGACGACCATGAACATCGACAACGGCTTCGGGGCCGCCTACGTGGCCACACTGATCAACCGCATCTAATCGGGGCGGCATGGCACGGGTTCCGCGCGTCGGTTTCCTTTATTTCCTGATGGTCTTTGCGGCGGGCTTCGCGCTGGGGCCTATCCGTGTCCTATGGCTGGTTCCGCGCGTGGGTGAAAGGACGGCCGAGCTGCTGGAGATGCCGGTGATGGCGACGGCGATCTACTTCGCCGCGCGCTGGGCGGTGCGACGGCTGCAAGGAGCGAGCTGGAACCAACGGCTCGGCGCGGGGCTGTTCGCACTGGCGTGGCTGCTGTCGTTTGAATTCGGCTTGGTGTTGCGGTTGCGGGGCCTGAGCGTCGCGGAATACCTGGAGAGCCGCGACCCGGTCGCCGGGGCCGCCTACGCCGCGGCGTTGTTGTTCTTCGCCGTCGCGCCGGCGCTGCTGGGCCGGCGCCCGGCCGATTGAGGCAGGCGGGAGAAGTCGACCCGCTGCGCTGTCTGCTAACTTGACGGTGTACCGTCTTGAGGTCCGGCCGATGCAATCCGTCACTATCGAAGAAGCGCGCCGCCGCCTGCCGGAGTTGCTCGAACGAGCCGCCGCCGTCGGCGCCCCGGCGCTGCGCAAGAAACCGATTACGGAGGTCTTCGTGGAGATTAGGGGTCTCGCGGAGGATCTGTTGATCGAGCGGGATCCGTCGCCAGAGAGACCGGTCGAGCTGTGAAGCGTTTCCTGCTTGATACGAACGTCCCGTCGGAGCTGACGCGGCTTCATTGACGCGAACGAGCCGAGGCGCTCCTTCGGATCAGCTCCTGTCGAAGATCCTCCGGATCTATCGACTCACCAGCCTCGGATTGCCGCCAGCCTTCCTCGATATGCGCCTGAATGGATTCCTGCCGCTCAGCGGATTGCTCGGCCCACCACCTGGAAGCGCGCTCCTCCGCCACGAGAAACCTTGCGTACTCATCAGCGGAACCAAAGCCCCTGCCGCGCGCGTGCTCGTCGAGCCAGATTTTGTCTTCTTCCGGGATCGTGACGTTGGCGGACATGCTGTTCCATATCCTAACTCCAGCTCCAAGCTTGGAGGAGCGGAGGCCCGCGCTACCGAAACCGCGCCCCCCGCCACTCCCGCACAATATACGCCGAGCACCAAAACGCCAGCGCCTGGATCGTCAGCGACGGGTTGAACCCGCCGTTGGTTACATGCAGGCTGCCGTCCACCACGAACACGTTGTCCGCCTCGTGCAGCTTGCCGTGCTTGGTCGTGACTGAAGTCTTCGGGTCATCCCCCATCCGGCACGTCCCCGCCTGATGCTGCCCGCCGGAGACTCCCCTGCCCGGCGCGCTCAAGAAGACGTCCGTCGCGCCCGCTTCCCGCAGCAGCTCCGCGGCCCGCTCGGCGATAAAGCGCCCGGTCTTCACGTCTTTCGCGTGGCGCGAGCCGCTGATCTTGGCCACCGGAATCCCCCAGTAGTCCTTCAACGACGGCTCAACTTCCACCCGGCAATCAAACACCGGCATTTCCTGCACCGGCCCCTTCAAACCAGCCGAGCGCCGGTAGTACTTCTCCATGAAGCGCTTGTGGTCCGCCCCACCGGCCTTCTTCGGGTGCAAGAGATCCACCAATTCTTGACACAGATGTCCCTACTGATAGTCATACAAAATATGGGTATTGACAGAGCACCATGAATGAGATGAGGAGGGGCGCGGTTTGAGGGGCGCCGGTGACCACTCTCGAGAGCTTTGGCTCGGAGCCGAAGGGGAGGGCTGGGCCGCTGGGGCAACCTTTCACATCGCTGAGACAGGAGGAAGCAATGGAACCAGAAGGCTGTAAAACCGGCGTCCAAGCCGCACTGACGCTTTTGGCGGTCGTGTCCGCCGCCTTTGCGCAGCAGACCGCCACGATCACCGGAACAGTGACGGACGCCAGCGCGGCGGTCATCCCGGGAGCGAGCGTAACGCTGCGCAGCCCGGATACGGGCGAGACCTACTCGGCCAGCACCGGCGCGACGGGGAATTACTCGATCACGTTCGTCAAGCCCGGCAGCTACAGCCTGACCGTCAATGCGGACGGCTTCAAGCAGTTCACGCGCAGCGGCATCGTGCTCGACACGGGTTCCTCCGTCCGCGCCGACGCGGTCATGGAGCTCGGCGACATGACCGAAGTCGTGACAGTGGAGGCCGACGCGCCGCTGATGCGGACCGAGTCCTCGTCGGTCGCCAACGTGATCAAGAACAAGACCATCGCCAACATGCCGTTGATCAATCGCCGCGCCGCGCAGCTCGTGCGCCTATCGGGCTTTGTAGTGCAGAACGGCACCGGCTCCCAGTTCACGATAGCCGGCGGACGCTCGAACAATGCCATGTGGACGTTGGATGGCGGCTCCACCCAGAACATCATGCTAGGGGTCGCTTCACTGAACTTCGACCCGCCGATTGAGGCCCTCGAGGAGATGAACGTGGAGGTCTCCAACTACAAAGCCGAGATGGGCCGTTCCGGCGGCGGCTTCATCCAGATGACCACCAAGTCGGGA
>CAYOPA010000109.1:0-12886 GCA_964405625.1 uncultured Bryobacterales bacterium | reverse complement strand
CCGCCGACGCCGGCCAGCGCCGCCAGATTGAGCAAGGCCACCGGCGCTACACCGAGCGGCTGCTGTGGTTCCTGCAAAACGAAGCCGCCGTGCCCGACGCAGTCCGCGAGCCGATGCGCGAGTGGGGCCTGGCTGCGGACGAGTTCACCGACAACGACCACTGGCCGTACGGGCTCTACGTCCGCGAGGGCCGGCGGATGGTGGGCGAGTACGTGCTTACCCAAAAGGACATTTACCAGGACAACCGCAAGGAGGATTCGATCGCGCTGGGCGGCTTCCCGGTCGATTCGCACGCGGTCCGGCGGCTGGGGAGCGAGGACGGCATCGTCAACGAAGGCGGCTTTTTGGTGCACTGCCCGGTCTACGAAATTCCCTACCGGGCGCTGCTGCCGAAGAAGGCCGAATGCGTGAACCTGCTGGCGCCGGTGGCGCTGTCGGCGTCGCGGGTGGCGTTCTGCTCGGCGCGCGTGGAGCCGACTTGGATGGGCCTGGGCGAGGCGGCTGGCGTGGCGGCGGCGCTGGCCGCCAAGGCGTCGACGGGCGTGCATGATGTGCCGGTGGGGGAGATTCAGGCGCGGCTGAAGGAGGGGAAGCTGCCGATCAAGGCGGAAGGTTAGCCCCGTACGTGAGTGCGGGGATGGCGCGAAGACGGCCGAAAGATACTGCAAAATCATTCGTCTACTCCGCCTCGCAATTGCCCGGACTGACGTCCGAGCCCTGGAGTTTCTACGTCTGGATCAAGCGGCGGCCCACACAAGAGAATTCCCGTCGATTTGGATGTGGAAATCGTCGCGCGAAGGGGGTTGTTGGGCGATTTTGTGGCGCGGCAGGGTGATCAGGTCCAAACAAGAAGGGCGCTTGGCCTTGCGGCGCCATTTCGGCAGCGCGGCATCAGCTTCGCCGCGCTTGGGACCGAAAGCGACCAGCGAAGCCAGCAGCAAAGCGCTGTACGCCGCCACCGCCAGCACTGGCTGTTTGGGAACCGACGTCGCGTTCCACAACCGCGCCGGGCCGACTCCAAACGTATCCTTCTCCTCGCGGTGGTTGACTTCGATCCGCGCAGCGGGAGCGTGTTCAAGCCCGTAGGGCGGCATTGTGCTAGCCCGGCCCGTGAGGGCCGAGTTTGTATCCGCCGCGAAGCCCCCTGCCTTTCTTGCGTTTACGATCGACCGGAGGCGCGAGCCGAAGGTTAAGCGCGAACGGCTCCGTCTGCCACATTCTTTACGGCCCCTAAGCTCTGGGCTATGTTCAGCCACGCGGTTCCGCCGCAATTGGCCTCCTGCCGAATTTGTATGCGGACATCTGAGACAGGACGCTAATCCACCATACTCAGCAGCGCGTCCCAGTCCAGCCAGCCGTCCTTGCCGTGGATCCATTTGTCGAACCACGCGAGCTCGGCTTCCATCTTCACAAGCTGATACCGCGCATTCGTCAGCCCGTGGCCCTCGCCCGGGAATTCGATGTACTCCACGGGCACGCCGAGCTTTTGCAGATTCACGTAGAGCTCACGGCTCTGCGGGTTCGGCACCCTCGTGTCGGCCGTGCCGCACAGAATCAGCGTGGGCGTCTTCGCCTTCTCAATGTGGGCGATCGGCGAAACCTCCAGGTAGTGGTCGCGGTTCTCAAACGGCTTGCCCGCGAAGTAGAACTCGCGGTTGATCTGCATGTCGCTCTGCGCCCACATCGAGATCCAGTTGACCGCGCCGGCGCCGGTGGCGATCGCCTTGAAGCGGTCGGTGTGCGTCAGCGCCCAATTCGACCAGTGCCCGCCGGCGCTCCAGCCCATGTGTCCCAGCTTGTCGGGGTCGGCGATCCCTTGCTCGATCAGGTAGTCCACGCCGGTCATGATGTCGACGAAGCCCAGCTCAAAGTAGTTGCCCGCGATCTGTGTTCGGAACTCGTCGCCGTAGCCGCTGGAGCCGCGGTAGTTGGGTTGCAGCACGGCGTAGCCGCGCCCGGCGTAGACGTGCGAGTAGGTTGACCAGCGCCCTGGAAAGGAATTCGTGGAGGTTCCGGCCGGGCCGCCGTGGACCTGCACGATCAGCGGATACCGGACGCCTTCCTCGTAGCCGACCGGCTTGATCAGGATCCCCTCGACCTCCGCGCCGTCCGAGCTCTTCCAGCGCACGGTCTCCACCACGCCCATCTTCCGGCCGTCGAGTTGCTCGGAGTAGTGCGTCAACCGCTTCCACTGCTCGCGCGAGCCGGGTTTGGCCGGATCGGCGGAGTAGACGTCCTCGAGCTCGGTGGCCGACCCGCGCTTCACGAGCACGGCCTTGGCATCGCGGTCGTAAGTCAGCGAAAGCGTGTGGTCGCCCGTCGTCAGCGGCTCTGGCGCGCCGCCGGTGATCGCCATGGAGTAGATCTGCCGGTTCACGCCGATCGTCGGGGTAAAGAAGATTCGCGAGGAGTCCGCGGCCCAGTAGCTGATATCGGCGTCGTACCTCCACTCCGCGCCGAGCTCCCTCGCCGGCCCGCTGGGCAGTGGCGTCAGAAAGATCCTCTTGGCGGCGTACTGCTTGCCGTTGGCTGGTCCCACGAACGCTAGAAACTTCTCGTTGGGCGAGAATTCGAAGGAGTCTTCATCCTGCGCGTTCTCCGTCAGGCGGCGCACCGAGCCCTTGGAGGAAGGTCCTTGGGTGGAATCGAGGAGGTAGACTTCATTGTCCCAGTCGGTGGCGAAGCGGTCGGCCGGCCGAGCCTTGAAGGCCCACCAGCGGCCCGAAGGCGAGGGCTTGAGCGCTTCAATGGAGAGATCCTCGTAGTCGGTGAGCCGCTCCAGCGCGCCGGAATCCGGGTCCGCCGCCCACAGATTGCGGGCGGGTTTGGGCTCGTCGTTGAGCTTCACGTTGAAGCCCTTGCGGTTGCGCTTCGCCGTCAGCGACTCTTCCTCTTCCGACGAGACGAACAGGATGCGTTGGCCGGCCGGGCTCCAGTGGAAGAGCAGTACATGGGGCCGGTCGCCGCTGATCTTCTTGGCCGGCTCGCGCCCGGCGGCGTCCATCAGAAACAGCGCATGGCGACCGGCTGGACCGGCGCGGTAGGCTAGGCGCGAGCCGTCGGGGCTGAGCTCAAAGTCCCGCACGCCGTCCGGTTCATTGGTCAAGGGTTGGGGCTCGCCGCCGTCAATCGCCATGCGATGGACCTGGGGAATCCGCTTGGCGTTCGGCGCCAGGAAGTAGAATCCGCTGGAGTCGCGGGCCCACTTCACGGCCGTCTCGGTGCGCTCCGGCGACCAGGTCAGCCTGCGGCGATCTTGGCCGTTGGTCCGCACCAGCCACAGGTCGGTCGTACGGCGGTTGGCCTTCCAGTCCAGCCCGCCGCTGGAATACAGCGCCCACTGCCGGTCCGGCGAAACACGCACCAAGCTCACCCCCTCCAGCTTTAACAAGTCCAAGGGCTCCAGCGGACGCGGAGCCTCCGACGCCAGGGCCGGAGTCAGTGCGGCGAGCAGGAGCAGAAGCACTGGGCGCATGTCCGCCTATTCTAGGGCAGCCTCGCTTGGGTATGCTTTAATATGCACGCCGCCTTCCACGTTGAGGGGGCGTTTTCTTCGGGGATACCCGCCTCCACGACGTGGCGCCTTCAGCAGCGTAGAAATGCGCTCCTGACCACTGATCGGACGCCGCCATGGATTTTTCAAGCTACGACAACGGTTCCTTCTACGACGAGATGTTCACCGCGGACAACCAACCGCGCGAACACGCCAAGGCCCTGGTGGCCCGCATCCAGAAGCTGCCCGGAGGAGAGCTCCGCCGGAAAATGCAGATGGCGGAGCGGGCGCTGATGCGCTCGGGCATCACCTTCAACGTCTATGGCGCCGAGCACGGCTCGGAGCGGATTTTCCCCTTCGACATTATTCCGCGCATCATGCCGTCGGATGAGTGGGATCAGGTGGAGCGCGGCCTGCGCCAGCGCATCCGGGCCCTGAACCTGTTCGTCGACGACATCTACCACGCCCAGCGCATCCTCGCCGACCGGGTGATCCCGCGCGAGCTGATCGAGTCGGCCTCCGGCTTCCGGCCTCAGTGCATGGGCCTGGATCCCCCGCAAGCGGTCTGGTGCCATATCACCGGCGTCGACCTGGTTCGCGACGAAAAGGGCGTGATCTACGTGCTGGAGGACAATCTACGTTGTCCCTCCGGCGTCTCCTACGTGCTCGAGAACCGCTCGGTGATGAAGGAAACCTTCCCGCAGGTCTTCGACGGGCTGGGCGTGCGGCCGGTCTACGACTACGGCAGCCGGCTGCTGAACATGCTGGAAGACGTGGCCCCGCGCCGCGCGTCCGGCAAGCTCGGGCTGGTGGTGTTGACCCCGGGGGTTTACAACTCCGCCTACTTCGAACATTCCTTCCTGGCCCGCGAGATGGGCGTGGAGCTGGTCGAAGGCAAGGATCTGGTCTGTTTCGACGGCTACGTCTGGATGCGCACCACCCATGGCTTTGAGCGCGTGGACGTGATCTACCGCCGCATCGACGACGACTTTCTCGATCCGAAGGCCTTCCGAGCTGATTCCATGCTTGGCGTCCCTGGGTTGATGGATGTCTACAAGGCCGGGCACGTGACCTTGGTGAACGCGCCGGGCACCGGCGTAGCCGACGACAAAGTCATCTACGCCTACGTCCCGGAGATCATCCGCTACTACCTGGGCGAAGACCCCGTCATCCCCAACGTGCCGACCTACCTGTGCTGGCGCGACACGGATCGGGCCTACGTGCTCGAGAACCTCGAAAAGCTTGTCGTCAAGCCGGCCAATGAGTCCGGCGGGTACGGCCTGATGGTGGGGCCGCACGTTACCGCCGAGGTGCGGGAGGAGTTCAAGCGCCGCATCCTCGACAACCCGCGCAACTACATCGCCCAGCCCACGCTGTCGCTGTCCAGGGTGCCGACGATGATCGGCGACACCTTCGAGGGACGCCACGTGGACCTGCGCCCCTACGTGCTCTACGGCCGGCAGATATACGTGCTGCCCGGCGGGCTGACCCGCGTGGCGCTGCGCAAGGGCTCGCTAGTGGTCAACTCCTCCCAAGGCGGCGGCAGTAAGGACACCTGGGTGCTCGGTCCCAATGGAAACCGTTCGAGCGAACAAATCCAGACCCAGTCCCAGGGCGCGGGAGAGGAGACGCAGAGCTGATGCTGAGCCGCGTAGCTGACGCAATCTATTGGATGGGCCGCTATATCGAGCGCGCCGAAAACGTCTCCCGCTTCGTGGACGTCAATCTCCATCTGCTGCTGGATCTGCCCGAGGACTTCGAGGGCCAGTGGGGCGCGCTGGTGAAGATCACTGGCGACTTGGATGACTTTGAGAAGCGCTACCCCGCCGCTACCGACGACAACGTCATCGAGTTCCTCACCTTCGACAGCTTGAACCCGAGCTCGATCCTCTCCTGCGTGCTCAACGCCAGGGAGAACGCCCGCTCGATCCGCGAGATCATCTCCTCGGACACATGGGAGGCGCTCAACGAGTTCTACCTGACCGTGACCGAGCCGCGCGCCAAGTCGCGCTCGAAGGAGACCCCGCACGAGTTTTTTCGCGAGGTGCGCAAAGCCTGCCACCTGATCGAGGGTGTGATGTCGGAGACGATGTCGCGCGGCGAGGCTTGGCATTTCGCGCGGGTCGGGAGGCTGCTGGAGAGGGCCGACAAGACGACCCGCATCCTCGACATTAAGTACTTTCTGCTGCTGCCCGACATCAGCTACGTGGGCTCGCCCATTGACGACCTGCACTGGACGGCGGTGCTGCGGTCAGCCTCGGCGCAGGACATGTACCGTCGCGTGCACGGTCGCGTGGCGCCGGACCAGATCGTGCAGTTCCTGCTGCTGGATCGCGAGTTCCCGCGCTCCACGCTGTTCTGTCTGAGCGAGGCGGAGGCATCGCTGCATGCCATTACCGGTACGCCGGAGCGCCGCTTCCGCAACGTCGCCGAGCGCCGGCTGGGACAATTGGTGGCGGAGCTGGACTATACTGACGAGCAAGAGATCGTGAAGGCGGGCCTCCACGAATCCCTCGACCAGATTCAGGCCAAGATCATCGAAGTCGGCGACTGCATCTTCGATACCTTCTTTGCGTTGAAGCCGGTTCGGGGCTCCACTCCGCGGGTAACTCCATCAAACCTATGACTTTCTGCCTCGGGATGGCGGTCGACGAGGGGATCGTCGGCATCGCCGACACGCTCGTCACATCGGGCCGCGAATGTATCACGGCCCGCAAGCTCTCCATCTATCACCCCCCCGGCGGGGCGATGTTCGTGATGACCTCGGGCCTGCGCTCGGCGCGAGACAAGGCGCTGACCTATTACGAGGAGGCCGTAGCGGAGCGTGTTGAGCCGTTCGGGCGGCTGTTCCACGCCGTCAACCTCTTCGCGGAGCAGATCCGCCGCGTGGCGGCCGAGGACCGCGCCGCGCTGGAGGAGAGCGGGCTGAACTTCAATATCCACGTGCTGATCGGCGGCCAGATGAGGAACGATCCGACTCCCAAGCTCTACTTGGTCTATCCGCAGGGGAACTGGGTCGATACCGGCCGCGGCACGCCTTACCAGATCATCGGTTCGACCGGCTACGGCAAGCCGGTGCTGGACCGCGCGCTGAAGGTCAACGACTCGATGCGGCACGCCTTTAAGGTTGGCTGCCTGTCGTTTGACTCCACCCGCATCAGCGCCGCCGACGTGGATTTCCCAATCGACGTGGCGCTGTACAAAGCCAACAGCTTTCGAATCGTCGAGCACCGTTTTGAGAAGGGCGACCTGGCCGAGCTCTCCGGCATGTGGCAGGAACGGATTCGCGCCGCCGTGCAAGACATCCCCGAAGAGTGGACCCAGAAGGTGTTCGCCAAGCTCCACGAGCCCGACGCGGTGACCACCGTGCAGGAAGTCCGCGCGTGAGGCTGCGCATCGCGCATACGACGAGGTATCAGTTCAGCGGTCCGGTTTTTCTCGAGCAGCACGTCATCCGGTTGGAGCCGCGCTCGGATCCGATGCAACGGATTGTCAACTGGAACATCCAGGTGCGGCCGGAGCCGATGGCCCGATCCCACGCTCTCGACGCCCAAGGCAACTCGGCGCTCCATGTCTGGTTCAGCGGGTTGACCGATTCGCTGGAGGTGCGTGCGGCGGGCGAGGTAGAGACACTCCGCGCCAACCCCTACGATTTTCTCTTTGCGACGCCGGAAGCCGAGCGCGTCCCGGCCGTGGATGCAGACGACCAGGAGGCGACGGCCCTGGCGCCGTTTCGCGCGCGCCAAACCGAGGGGGAGGCCGTTGCGGCCTGGACCGACGCCGCGCTGGCAGCCTCTGGCGGACGCGTCTCGGACTTCCTCAACACGCTCAACCAGCGCATGTACGCTGAAATCCGCGGCGTGGTGCGGGAGGATGGCGACCCCTATCCGCCCCAACAGACGCTGACCGCCGGCGAGGCGTCGTGCCGGGACGTCTCCGTGGCCTTCGTCGCCTGTTGCCGCCGGGTCGGGCTGGCGGCCCGCTTCGTCAGCGGCTATCAAGTGGGCGACCCCGACACTGAGCACCGCCATCTGCACGCCTGGGCCGAGGTCTATTTGCCGGGCGGGGGCTGGCGCGGCTACGATCCGACGCACGGCATGGCCGTCGCCGACGGACACGTCGCGCTGGCTGCCGCGGCGGAGGCGGCCGGCGCGGCGCCGGTCAGCGGGACGTTCCGCGGCGCCGGCATGACGGCCCGGATGTCCGCCGAGCTGTTCATCGACATCGTCTGAACCGCTCGGCGCGAAAGCCTTGTCGGGTTTCCCAAAACCTCCGCGCATCTCTTGGTCGAGGAGGAGATCGATCCAGCCATAACGCTGTGATACGATCCAAAAGTTTATGGCAGACCAAAACCCCACGCCCGAACGCGAATTCGGATTCGCCACGCGCTGCCTGCATGCAGGACAGCAGGCCGACGCCGCCACGAACGCGCGCGCCGTGCCGATCTATCAGACGACCTCGTACGTCTTCGACAACTCCGACCACGCAGCCAAGTTGTTTGGATTGGAGGAGTTCGGCAACATTTACACGCGGATCATGAACCCCACCAATGGAGTTTTTGAGGAGCGCATGGCGGCGCTCGAAGGCGGCATGGCGGCGTTGGCGACCAGCTCCGGTCAGGCCGCCCAATTGCTCACCATCAGCTCGCTGTGCCAAAGCGGCGACGATTTTGTCAGCTCCGCCACTCTGTACGGCGGCACCTACACGCAGTTCGACACCACCTTTCGCCGGTTTGGCTACAACGCCATCTTCGTCGATCCCGACGACCCGGAAAACTTCCGCGGGGCGATTACCCCGAAAACCAAGCTCATCTACATCGAGACCATCTCGAACCCCCGGATGAACATCGTCGACATCGAAGCCGTCGCCAAGATCGCGCATGAAAATGGCCTGCCGCTGGTCATCGACAGCACCTTCGCTACCCCATATCTCTGCCGCCCGATCGAGTTCGGCGCCGACATCGTGCTGCACTCGGCCACCAAGTTCATCGGCGGGCACGGCACCACCATCGGCGGCGTGATCGTCGACGCCGGCAAGTTTGACTGGGGCAACGGCAAGTTTCCGCAGCTCTCCGAGCCGTCGCCCGGCTACCACGGCCTGAAGTGGACCGAGGCGATGGGCCCGCTGGCCTTCATCATCAAGGCGCGCGTGGAGGGCTTGCGCGACTTGGGTCCGTGCCAGGCGCCGTTCAACTCGTTCCTGCTGCTGCAAGGCATTGAGACCCTGCCGATGCGCATGGAGCGCCACTGCGCCAACGCGCTTGCGGTCGCCAAGCACCTGCAAGCGCACCCGTTCGTCACCTGGGTCAATCACGCCGGTCTGGAGTCGAGCCCGTTCCATGCGATGGGCAAGAAGTACCTGCCCAAGGGCGTCGGCGCGGTGTTTACCTTCGGCATCAAGGGCGGCCTGGAGGCGGGGCGAAAGTTTATCGACAGCTTGCAGCTCCTCAGCCATCTGGCCAATGTGGGCGACGCCAAGAGCCTGGTCATCCACCCGGCTTCGACCACCCACCAGCAGTTGCCCGAGGCCGACCAAAAGGCGGCCGGCATCCTCCCCGACATGGTCCGCCTGTCCGTCGGGCTGGAGGAGATCGACGACATTCTCTGGGACATCGACCAGGCGCTAGCGAAGTCGCAGGCGTGAGCCGAGCGGGGGCGGCGCCCGGCGCGGCCCCCCGTTTCGCTATGCTGTCGGGCGCATGGCCCGCATCCACCCCTTCCAGGCTTACCGCTACGGTTCCAAAGCCGGCAACCCTTCCGATCTCGTCACCCAGCCCTACGACAAGATCCCGGACGAGCTGCGCGAGCGCTACCTCGCGGCGAGCCCTTACAACTTTGTCCGCTTGATCAAAGGCCCCGAAGATCCGGCCTTCTACTCCGGGGCGCGCACGCTGCTGGACCAGTGGATCGCCGACGGGATCCTCGTGCAGGACCCCGCCCCGGCGATCTATCCCTATCAGCAGGAATTCGACCACCCCGACTCAGCCGAGCGCTTGGTGCGCAAGGCGTTTATCGCCACGCTGGAGCTGGAAAACTACGAAAACGGCGTCGTCTACCGCCATGAGCTCACCCATCGCGGCCCCAAAGTCGACCGCCTGCGGCTCACCGAGGCGACCGGCGCCTACTTCGGCCAGCTTTTCTTCCTCTACGACGAGCCGGAAGGCACAATCGACCAGCGTATCGACGCCGCCATTGCTTCGTCGCCGCCGCTGATGGAAGTGGAAGAGCAAGGCGTGCGACACCGGCTGTGGCGGATCGACGATCCGGCGCTCATCGCGGAGATTCAGCGCACCATGGCCGACCGCAAGCTGCTGATCGCCGACGGGCACCACCGCTACGAGACGGCGCTGGCCTACCGCGACGCCCATCCCGAGCAGCCCGGCGGGGCGCGCGTGATGCTGAGCCTGGTCAACCTCCGCTCGCCGGGCCTGGTGGTGCTGCCGACGCACCGCGCTTTGGAGGGGCTTGACGACCTGAGCCTGGCGGATCTGCTCGAGCGCGCCCGCCCCTATTTTGCAGTCACCCGACTGGATTCGGCGGAGGACCTGCGCAAGCGGCTTGACGCCGCCCCGCGTGAGCCGGCCGCCATCGGCATGGTCTGCCTGGGCGACCCCGGCGCGTACTTGTTCACCGCGAAGCCCGACGCGCCGGCGCCGCTGCCGGCCGACCAGAGCGAGGCGCAACGGCGGCTCGACGTGGCGATATTGCACAAGGCGCTGCTGGGGGCGGCATTGGGAATCACCGAAGAAGATGTGCGGGAGCTCAAGGGAATCAGCTATATCCGGGGTTTCGCGCAGGCGGTGGAGGCGGTGCGCTCGGGCGGCAAGCAGCTTGTCTTTCTGCTACGCGGCATCCCGGCGGCGGAGGTGGCGGCGATCTCCTTCGCCGGAGGCGTGATGCCGCAGAAGTCGACGGATTTCTATCCGAAGCTGCTGTCCGGGCTGGCGACCTACCGCTTCGCCGATGGAGAGTAGTTGTAGAGTTATAATCCCTTTGGCGTGAACAAGGTCTGGATTCTAGCGGCTGCTTGGCTGGGGTTGCCGACAATCCTGTCGGCGGCGCAGCCCGCAACCGCCGCGGCGGCCGCTCGGCAGGCGCTGGAAGCCAATTGCGTGGTCTGCCACGGCGAGCAGGCGATGTCGGGGCTCGATCTGCGGACCCTGCCCGCCATCTTGAAAGGCGGCAAGCGAGGACCCGCCGTCGTCCCCGGCGACCCCGATGCGAGCCTGCTGTTCCAGGCCGTGCTCCGCGACGGCGAGCTGCTGATGCCGCCGGGCAAGACGGCGCTGTCCGCCGTGGAGACTGCCGCGTTGCGCGAGTGGATCGCCGCCGGCGCCCCTTGGGGCGAAGGCGCTTCCGAAAAAGCCTCTTATTCCTGGTGGTCCTTCCGCAAGCCCGAGCGCCCCGAGGTCCCGCAACCGCGCGACTCGTCCTGGGTCCGCAACCCGGTGGACGCCTTCATCCTGGCCAAGCTCGACAAGCTCGACCTGCGGCCCGCGCCCGCAGCCGACCGGCGGACGCTGGCGCGGCGCGCCTACTTCGACCTGCACGGGCTGCCGCCGACGCCGCAACAGGTCGAGGAATTCGTCAGCGATTCGTCCTCCGACGCCTACGAGAAGCTCATCGAACGGCTGCTGAGCTCCGAGCGCTACGGCGAGCGCTGGGGGCGCTATTGGCTCGATCTGGTTCGCTACGCCGACACTTCGGGCTTTGAAACCGACCATTTCTATACAACGGCCTGGCGTTACCGCGACTACGTGATCGAATCGTTCAACAAGGACAAGCCGTACTCCGAATTCGTCCAGGAACAGATTGCGGCGGACGAGATCTGGCCGCCAGACACCGACCTGGAAGGTACGTTGGACCTGCCGGAGGAGAAAAAGCGAAATTTGGAGCGGCGGATCGGGACCAGCCTGTTCACGCTCGGCGCTTTCCCGATTGAATACACCTACTACGGCGATCAATACCGGGCTGAGTGGCGCAATGAGGCGGTCGATCTGGTCGGCTCGGCGTTTCTGGGCCTCACCGTCGGCTGCGCACGCTGTCACGACCACAAGTCCGACCCGATTTCGCAAAAGGACTACTACCGGCTGAGCGCCCTGTTCGCGGGAAGCGCGGAGGTCGAGATCCCGCTGGGCAGCCTGTTTGATATTCAGTCAGCCACGCGGTCGTTCCCGCTGCTGGAGCAGGCTCGCATCCTCAAGCGGATGGCGAAAAGCTCCAAAGCCAAGGGCGAAGAGCGCGATGAGCTATTGCGCAAGCTGGGCGAGGCCTACCTGCGCGCTCCCGAGCCGATGGCGACGGCGAAGGCGCTGGGCCACGAAGAGCGCGTCCCCGAGACGTACATCCTGGAAAAGGGCGAATTCAGCAATAAGCTCGAAAAGGTCGAGCCCGGCTTCCCGGCGGCGCTTCCTCCCGGGCCGCCCATCCGCGAGCCTGACGGCGGCTCGTTCATTCCGCAACGCCGCAAGGCGTTGGCCGAGTGGCTGACTTCGCCCGAACAGCCGCTGCTGGCGCGCGTGATGGTCAACCGCATCTGGCAGCAGCATTTCGGTGTTGGCCTCGTGCGCACGGAGAGCGATTTCGGGCGGCAGGGCGAGCCGCCGACACACCCGGAGCTGCTGGACTGGCTGGCCGTGGAGTTTGCCGAGCGCGGCTGGAGCGTCAAGCAGATGCACCGCCTGTTGATGCTGTCGAGCGCCTACCGCGCCTCCAGCGTCGCCGGAGAACAGGCCCTGGAGCGCGATCCGGACAATCTTTACTTGAGCCGCATGAATCGCCGCCGGCTCGACGCCGACGCCCTGCGCGACACGATCCTCTCCGTCGCCGGGACGCTCAATCTGAAGATGGGCGGGGTGGGCGTGATTCCGCCGTTGACCGGGGAGGAGATTCTGGCCGCGAGAATGCCGCACCTGTGGCCGGCGAACCCCGACCCGGCCGAGCACAACCGCCGCAGCGTCTACCTTCAGGTCAAGCGATCGCTGGCTCTGCCGATGCTGCAAATCTTTGATGCGCCCGACACCTCCACAAGCTGCGCGCGGCGCGAAACCTCCACGGTGGCGCCCCAGGCGTTGGCGCTGATGAACAGCACGTTCACCTCCGAGCAGGCCGGGGCGTTCGCGGCGCGGCTGCGCGAGCATGGCGGCGACGACAAGGGGGCGCTGGTGGATGCCGGCTGGCGCTGGGCGCTGGGCCGTCCCCCCACGCCCCAAGAGGCTGAAACGGCGACGGCCTATTTGCAGCGGAGCTCGTTGGAGCAACTGGCTCTGCTGCTGTTCAATATGAGCGAGTTTGTCTATGTGGATTGACGAGAGCCGACGGCGCTTCCTGCAACGGTCCGGTCTGGGCTTGGGCTGGCTGGCGGCGCTGGATCTGTTTGAGCGCGAGGCGGGGG
>CAYOPA010000108.1:7519-13289 GCA_964405625.1 uncultured Bryobacterales bacterium | reverse complement strand
CAGCTCGACGAGCACACCCCGGCGGCTGAAGAGTTCCCGATGTTCCATGAGCATCTGCGCCAGGCGATGCGCCGCGAGACGGAGCTGTTCTTTGAACGAATCCTGCGTGAGGATCGCTCGATCATCGAGTTTCTCGACGCCGATTGGACTTACGTGAACAACCAATTGGCGCATCTGTATGGCCTGGAAGGCGTCTCCGGCCACGAGATGCGGCTGGTGAAGGTGGACGATCCTAACCGCGGCGGCGTGCTCAGCCATGCCGGCGTGCTGACGGTGTCGTCGTACCCGACGCGGACCTCGCCGGTGTTGCGCGGTTTGTGGGTCCTGGAGAACCTGCTCGGGGCGCCGCCGCCTCCGCCGCCGGTGGACGTTCCGCCGCTGGACGCCTCGAAGATCGACCCCGGCATGCCGCTGCGCAAGCAGTATGAGATTCACCGGGAGAATCCGTCTTGCGCCGTCTGCCACGTCTCGATGGACCCGATCGGGTTCAGCCTGGAAAACTTTGACGCCATCGGCCGCTGGAGGACGCACGACGGTCACGGGCCGGTCGACGCCTCGGGCGAGCTTCCCGACGGGCGCACTTTCGACGGACCGCTTGAGCTGAAGCGGATTTTGCTGGAAGATAAGGACGACTTGGCGAGCGCCATCTCCGAGAAGATGCTGACTTACGCCTTGGGCCGCGGGCTGAAGCCCGCGGACCGCGCCGCCGAAAAGAAAATCGCCGAAGCGGTGATTGAGGACGACTACCGCTTTTCGCGGCTGATTGTCGAGATTGCAAGAAGCCCGCTGTTTACGATGCGGCGGGCCGAAGGAGCCGGATCATGATTTTGGGCAAGACGCTCTCCAGACGCACGCTACTCCGCGGGGCTGGCGCCACGGTCGCGCTGCCGTTGCTGGATGCGATGCTGCCCGTCCGGGGCGAGGCAAAGCGGCTCCAATCGCTGGCCAAGACGCGCATGGTCGCCGTCTACATTCCCAATGGGACGATCCCGGAACAGTGGAAACCGGCCGAAACCGGCGCCGACTACAATCTGCCCTACTCGCTGGAACCGCTGGAGCCTTTTCGCAATGACTTTCTGTGCCTCAGCGGCCTGACGCATGACCAGGCTCGCGAGCATGGCGACGGCGCCGGCGGCCACGCGCGCGCCGCGGCGACCTATTTGACCGGCGTTCACCCCAAGAAGACGGCCGGCTCTGACATCCGGAACGGGGTGTCGTTCGACCAGATCGCGGCCCAGGCGCTGGGCAAGGAATCCCGTCTGCCGAGCCTGGAGCTCGGCGTGGACGAGGGCTCGACCTCGGGCAACTGCGATTCCGGCTACACCTGCGCCTACACCAACAACATCTCGTGGAAGTCCGAAACCCAGCCGCTACCGCCGATCGTCAACCCGCGCATCGCCTTTGAGCGCCTGTTCGGCGACATCGACGGCCCGATGGACGAGGAGACGCTGGCCAAGCGCATGGCCGACAAGTCCAGCCTGCTGGACCTGGTGCGGGAGCAGACCCGGCGGTTGCGCAGCGACTTGGGCAAGACCGACCAGCGCAAGCTCGACGAGTACTTGGAATCAGTGCGCTCGATCGAAGCGCGCATCGTGGCGGCGGAACAGGCGGGCGACACGGTCGTGCCGACGATGGGCAAACCGGCCGGTACGCCGCCGACCTTCGCCGAGCATTCGCGGCTGCTGTTTGACTTGATCGCGACGGCGTTTGAGACGGACATGACGCGCGTGGTGACGTTCATGTTCGGCCGCGAGGGCTCGAACCGGACTTATCGCGAGATCGGCATCTCCGGCGCGCATCACGGCATGTCACACCACAAGAACGACCCCGAGAAGATCGTTCAGCTCGCCCAGATCAACCGCTATCACATCGAACAGCTCGCCTACTTCCTGAACCGCCTCAAGACGACCAAGGACGCCGAGGGGACGCTGCTGGACAACGCCATGGTGGTTTACGGCGGCGGCATCCGCGACGGCAACAAGCACGACCATGAGGACCTGCCGGTGATCCTGGCCGGGCGCGCCGGCGGCCGTCTCACACCGGGCCGCCACGTGCGCTACCAAGCGGAGACGCCGATGGCGAACCTGCTGCTGTCTGTGTTGCAGCGCATGGACGTGGAGGCGGAAAAGGTGGGCGACAGCACCGGCTTGCTGGACGGGCTCACGGATCTGTAGTGACTGCGCCGGAAGGCCGCCGGGAACTACGCCCTCAAGAAAGCATCCGAGCCCTAGACGTCAGGGTCAGATCTGGCAACCCCAGACTGACGTCTGGGGCTCGGATGCTCATGACCGGACGGTTAGCCGGCGCTAGACGCTGATCGTCAGGCAAGGCCGAGCCAACGTCTTTTATTGACTTATATTGACAAGGCCATCGCATGCTGATTACCCTAATCGGGCATCTTTTCCAGGAGCCAGAAGACAATCGGTTCCATTTAGAGCTTACTGAGGGGTTTCTCATGAATCAGGTCCGTGTTCGATCCATCCTGTGTCTCTCCGTAGTCTCCCTCTTGGCCGCCCAGGACGCTGCCGGCCAAACTACTTTTGCTGAAATCACCGGAACGGTGATGGACCAAACCGGCTCCGCCATCCCCGGCGTCGAGATCGAAGTGCTCCAAAGGGGCACGAACTACACCTTCACGGCCACCTCGAACGAGGTCGGCGCTTTTACGATTCCGCGCCTGCTAGAGGGCTCCTACACGCTTCGCGCGCGGTCGGACGGGTTCCAAGAGAGCGTCGTACGCGACATTCAGCTTGTGGCGCGCGACGTGCGCCGCATTGACGTCCGCTTGAGCGTGGGCGCGGTTGAGACGATCGTGGAAGTCACCGGCGGCGCTACGCTGATCGAAACCGAGTCCGCCAGGATCAGCGACACCAAGGGCTCCGACCAACTCAAGTCGTTGCCGCTGAACACGCGTTCGCTTTGGGACTTTCTGGGGCTCTCGCCAAACGTGGTCAAGGGCCAGGGCGCCAACCGGCGGTTCGCCGGCAGCCGCCTCAACCAGGCCGACGCCGCCATCGACGGCATCAGCACTAGCAACAACTTCGACGGCACCCAGATCTCACCGCTGGTCAGCTACATCGAGAGCTACGAGGAGGTTCGGGTCGACATGGCGAACAACTCGGCGGAGTACGGCGCTGTCGGCATGGTGACGGTCATCTCGAAGAAGGGCTCGAACCAGCTTCACGGCTCGGCGTTCGACTACTATCAAACGCCGTACTTCCGCGCCCGCAACCCCTTCGCCCAGGAGCGCTCGACAGGCATCCGACACGACTTCGGCGGGACGATCGGCGGACCGATCATCAAGGACCGCACGTTCTTCTTCTCGTCGTTCGAGCGGAACGCGGGCAGCCCCAGGCAGCAACTGCTGAACCCGAGCGTGCCGTTGGGACCGTGGCGGTCGGGCGATTTTTCCGGGGAGAGCGACGTGCTGCGCGACCCGACGAGCGGGGACCCGTTCGCCAACAACACGATTCCGACAACGCGACTCAATCCGGTCACGCAGCGGATTCAGGATCGTTTCTATCCGTTGCCCAACTTCGGCGATGTTTCCAGCTTTCGGGCGCAGAACTACCGCGAGATGCGCATCCGGGACTGGGATCCGACCACCTATTTCACCGGTCGCATCGATCATCGCTTCAGTGAAAAGGCATTCGTGTACGGCCGCTACACCTGGCAGCGACAGCACAACCGGCCCTTTGAGGGCAACCTGCCGACCATCGGGCAGCGCTGGCAACAGCGAGACACCCGCGCCACAGCGCTGTCCTACACTCATACGATCAGCCCGAACGTGATCAGCGAAGCGCGCTGGGGCTTTTCGTTCAACGACAACCCCCGCCACGGGCCGCTGATGGGCCGCGAGGTCGTGCAAGATCTCGGCATTCAAGGCTTGGCGGACAACTTACCGGACATCCCCGGCATCTTCCGCGTCAGCTTTTCCCAACTCGGGCTCACCGGCATCAACCAGCAGTTCTGGCGCAATCCCGGCTTCAAGAATCTGACGCATCAGTTCCAGGAGCACGTCAGCTGGTTCCGCGGCCGCCACAGCGTCAAGGCCGGTTTCATGCTCAACTATGTGCTCTTCGCGGACAACATCGCGAACCAGAATCTGTTCGGCCACGCCAACTTCAGCCGGCGCTTCACCGGCCACCCGTACGGCGACTTCCTGCTCGGCATTCCGACCAGCACGAACCGCGCCTTTGCGCCCGAGCTCACCGAGCGCGTTCGGTGGTCGCCGAGCTTCTTCGTCAGCGACGAGTACCGCGTCAATCAGAAGCTGACCCTCAATCTCGGATTGCGCTACGAGGTAATGCCCGGCTACCGCGAGCGTTTCGGCCGCCAAGCGGTCTTCGATCCCGAATTCGGCTCGATCGTCGTCCCCGACGGCTCCCTGTCGCTGGTGAGCCCCCTCATGCCGGCGGGCTTTGTGGACGTGATGGAAGCCAGCCAGGCGGGACGGCATCCGACCCGCCTTTTCGACACCGATCGCAACAACTTCGCGCCGCGCATCGGCATCGCCTACCGCCCCTTCGGCAACAACACGGTGATCCGGACGGGATACGGCGTATTCTACGACGTGACTCCGGCGCGCATTACGGCCGCCGGCAACCCGTTCATCATTAACGAGCCCACCTTCACCAATCCCGCCAACAACCCGTCGGTCGTGCTGCCGCGCGTCTTCCCCGCGGGCGTCGGCGGGCCGAACTCGATCGGCCTTCCCTTGGGTATCCGGCGGGATATCCGCATCCCGTACAGCCAGCAGTGGAACTTCACGATTGAGCACCAAAAGTGGGACACTGGGTTCCGCGCGTCTTACATCGGCAAGAATACGCGCCAGGGCGAGTGGAACCGGAATATCAACCAGCCGATCGCCGATGACCGCCTCTTCGTCAACAAGCCGCGCCTCTTCCCGCAGTTTCCGGGCATTACCTTCATCGACAACGGCGCCGACCAGCAGTTCCACTCGTTGGCGCTGGAAGCGGAGCGGCGCTTCGCGAAGGGCATTGCGTGGCAACTCTCCTATACGCTCTCGCGCGACATCGCCGATCTCGCCCGGAACGAGTCGCCCGAGGACGCCTTTGATCGCCGCCGCGAGCGCGCGGTCTGGATTGACATCCCGACCCACCGCCTGACCGGCAACCTGATCGGCGAGCTCCCCTTCGGGCAAGGGAAGCGCTTCTTCAATCAAGCCCATGGCTGGAAGAACGCCGTTGTCGGCGGGTGGCAGATCAGCGCAATCTACAGCATGATGTCTGGACAGTTCCTAACGCCGCTGTGGACCGGCCCCGACCCGACCGGCACGGCCTTTACGGCCAGCTCGACGCCGGCCGTGGTGACCATCCGGCCTGATCACCTCCGTGACGCGAATCGTCCGACCAGCCAACGCCTGACCGATGACTGGTTCAACATCAACGCCTTCGGCGCGCCGGGTAACGGACGCTTCGGCACGGCGGCCAAGGGCACGATCATTGGTCCGGGGGTCAACGTGGTCAACGCCGGGCTCAGCAAGTACTTCGACTTGACCGAGCGCCTGAAGCTGCGTTGGGAGTTTATCGCAACCAACATCACGAATACGCCTAACTGGTCCAACCCCAACACGACCATCACCAACGTGGGCCAAGTGGGTGTGATCACCGGCGTTGGAGGCGACAATCTCGACCACGCGGGTCCGCGCTCCGGCCGCATGAGCCTGCGGCTGGAGTGGTAGGATCTGTTAACCTCAGTCCGCGTCAACCACGCACCCGGCGGGAAGCGGCTTGCGAGCCGCTTCCCG
>CAYOPA010000108.1:0-7509 GCA_964405625.1 uncultured Bryobacterales bacterium | reverse complement strand
GCTTCCCGCCCCTCAGGAATCTCTTCATGAATCGTCATCCCCCCCAGTTCCCCGGAACCGCCTTGCGCGTCATCTCATTCGCGGCAGCCATTGTCTTGCTGTCATTTGGGTGCGGCGGAGGCGAAGACCGAGCGGGCGGTTCGCCGGGTCGGGAGGAGGTCCTGCAGGCGCTCGGCAAGGCCGTGGATTTCTACGCCAACAACGCATCGCTGCAAGGCGCCTACCATTTCTCCTACGCCGAGGATCTCAGTTACGGCCGTTCCGAGCACGCCGAAGGGCCGACGACCGTCGAATATCAGCGGGAAGGCACGCCTTCGGTCGCCTTGGCGTATCTCACCGCCTACGATGCAACCCGCGAGCCCCGCTTTCTGGAGGCGGCCAGGGAGAGCGCCCACGCAGTTGTAAAGGGTCAGCTTTGCTCCGGCGGCTGGGACTACTACGTCGAGCTCGACCCCGAGGAACGCAAGAAGTTCCCCTATCGAGCTGACGGCAACTGCGACGGCTGGCTGCCCAAGATCGAGGGCGAGCACGGCGAAGCCCGCCGCCGCGCCGTCACGAACCTGGACGACAACGTGACCCAGGCGGCCCTGCGGGTGCTGATGCGCGTGGATCGCGAGCTCGACCACCAGGACGAGGCAATCCATGAGGCGCTCGAGTACGCACTCGAGGGGCTGATGCGCGCCCAGTACCCCAACGGCGCCTGGCCTCAGCGATTCAACGAATTCCCCAACCCGCGGGACTATCCCGTCAAGCCAGCGAGCTATCCCGAGTCGTGGTCTTGGGAATGGCCCGGCCCCGACTATCAACAGCACTACACCTTCAACGACAACTCGATCGTCGACATGATCGACGCCATGCTCGAAGCCGCCCGAATCTACAATGAGCCCCGCTACCTGGAGTCCGCCATCCAGGGGGGCGAGTTCATTTTGCTGGCGCAGATGCCCGACCCCCAGCCGGGCTGGGCGCAGCAGTATGACCGCGACATGCACCCGGCCTGGGCGCGCATCTTCGAGCCGCCGTCCGTCACCGGCGGCGAATCGCAGGGCGTGATGCAAATGCTGCTGACGCTCTACCGCGAGACGGGCGACAAGAAGTATCTGGAACCGCTCGACAGGGCGCTGACCTACTACGAGAGCTCCGAGCTGCCGCCGGTCGAGAACCCGTCCGAAATTCGCCGCCGAGCCTGCCCGCCCGGCTCGATCTGCCTGGCGCGTTTCGCTGAGCTCCAGACCAACAAGCCGCTCTACGTTACGAAGGGAACACGGGTGAACGTGGCAAGCCGTTCGAGCGACCTGCTCGACGGCTACGAGCTCAGCTACAGCGACGAATCGGTCATCACGCATTACGGGGTGCTCGTGCGCGGCGACCGGCTGCCCGGCATCCGCGAGGAATACGAGCGCCTGAAGACGGTTTCGAATCCCGCTGAGCTGCGGCGGCCGGACAAGCTCTGGGGGCTGTCACCCTGGACCGGCGCCGGCACGCCGACGGGCGCACAGCAGGGCTCGCAGCGGGACCGTCTGGATGCCGAACCGCTCGAAGAGCTTAGCGCACAGGTCCGCAAGATCATCCAGGAGATGGACGAGCGCGGCGCCTGGGTTCAGGAGGGATACATCGGCCGCTCCGATCGGGTGATCCAACTCTTCAGCCGCGAGGATATGGTCGTCACCGTGAACGGCAATCCCGTCCTGAATCTGACGGAAAACGACACCCTGCAGATCTTCCGCGGCGAAACCGAGCCGGCTCAGCGCATCCTCCACTCGCAAACCTTTGCGAACAACGTCGAGGCGCTCAGCGCGTATCTGCGAAGGACGGCCGAGTAGAAGTTTTCGCTCTCAGGGAAGGAGCGTGCGTCGGGCTAAACCGGCAGGGCGTCGTAGCGGATGTCATCATCCTTCGCTACGCGGACGACGCGCCGAGACCTTTCCGAAGCGGGCTGTCAGCGGGCGCGGGCGAGCCTAGTCGGGGGCGCTCGGCCGTCAATGCGGGCTGCCACGACTTCGATTGCGCTGCCGATATCCGGATGATGGGACGAGCTTAGAATGGCTTCGAAAAAGGGCGGGAGATCCGAGTCATCGATGCCGACATTGAGCAGGATCCTCCGCGCTTGTTCGGGGTGCACGAGCCGGCTGGCCACCGCGGTTTGGGCCCGTTCGGTGGCGCCGCCGATGATGAGGACCGTGCCTCCGCCTTCAATGTTGGGCAGCAGCGCCAGATGGGTGTAGGTGACGTTGGCGTGTCCGTCGGCCCCGCCCTGCCGATAGAACCGGCTTTCGCCGTGGACGGGGGTGATGTTTTCGAAATACGGCGTTCCCGTTTCCTCCTCGTAATGGTGGCGAAAACTGAGTCGGGATTCATAAACCTCTTTCCAGGGCAGGGAGCGCTTGGGACCCAACAGAATGACGTTCTTGCCGGCAAGGCCGCGGGCGCTCAGATTGCGGGGATAGCGGACTTCAATATGACCAGCCCAAGGACCCGCCATCCGGACAATCGCGAGCGCCTCGATCAAGCTCGCGAAACTGGTCTGCTCGCGCCACGCTACGAGGTCCAGATAATCGAGGTCTCGGCGCAGCCGTTCGGGAATCACCGACCGCGTGGGGTGTTGGCGCTCCACTCCTCCCGCCAGATAGTCGTCCAACGTCAGGCCACGGCCTAGCAGCCGCTGGGTCATCGCGTAGGTGCTGTCGGGCACGATCAGCAATGTCCGCCGCCCCGGCTCGATAACCGCTGACCAGGGAGCGTGTGGTCGCGCCGCCAGCTTTGCGACGTTGCTATCCGCCGATTCGACGGCCGTTGCCCGCCAACTTCCAAGCAACACCCCGAATCCAACCAAGAGCGCGGCCGCCGCCCCTATGGGCGCAAGCCGGAGATCTCGCCCGCCCCAATCGCGCCCTGACGTCGGAGGCGCCCGGCGCTTAAAGGCGGGGAGGTAGTGGCCCTTGGGAATTTCGATAATGACGGCGTCATCGGAGCCGTCGTTTTCATAAAAGCGCGCCAATCGCCCCCGCAGGTTCCGTACCTGCACCCGAACTATATTGTCCGCGCTTGAGTCATAGTGGCTCGAGCGGCCGAAAACCGCCACTCCGATTTCCCGCTCCGTGAGTTGTTCGGGATGCCCGAAACGGCTTTCGTCACAGATGTAGCGCAATAGCTGACTGAGCTTGGGCGAGCGCGCCAACTCGTCGCTGTCGAGGACCCGCTGGAGCGCTGTGCCGCGCTCCGCTTCGTTCGGCTCCTGCATTGATCCGCGCGGGTAGTCTAGCTGAGCGCGGAGACCGGTGCAAGCGCTTCTGCGCTTTATTTCACGTGTGAATTCACGGCGAAACCCCGTTGTATTGCGCTCCGCGTTGTGGTCTACTGAGTGCGGTTGAGGGCAGGGCGACGCTACGCGACCCGCTGCACGGTCTTAAGCAGCCCGGCGCGCTGAGCTTGCACAAGGAGGGTAACGTGCTTAAATCGAGTCGCTTAGAATTCGTCTCCGGGCTGGGTCTTTCGCTTCTTCTGGCTTCCGCCGTGTTGGGGCAGTCCAACATCGGTGTGATCACAGGGTCGGTGACCGATTCAACCGGCGCCGTCATCCCGGGAGCCTCAGTGACCATTCGCGACACCGAGCGCGGCGTGGAGCGCAAGGTGCAGACGCAGGCCAACGGCGTCTATATCTCGCCGGACATGCAGCCCGGGCAGTATACGATCACCGTCGAGTCCGATGGTTTTCAGACCTCGGTCGTTTCGCGGCTGCGCCTGGATGTGGGCGGCCGCTTGATCCAGGACTTTGAGATGCAGGTCGGCCAAGTGGCGGAGACGATCACCGTGGAGGGCGTCACGTCGCTGGTGGACACCACGCGCGGCTCGGTGGGCGACGTGATCGAGAACAAGCGCATCCTCGAGCTTCCGCTCAATGGCCGCCAAGTCTTTGATTTAGTGACGCTGACGCCGGGCTCGTTTCGCATGAACCAAAGCCAGCGCGGCGATACCGACCGCGACATCGCCGATGTCTCCATCGCCGGCGGGCGCACGCGCAGCGCCGGCGTGTACATTGACGGCGTCATCAACAGCCGCACAGGGCTGGGCGCGTCGATCCCCGAGCTCTCCACTCCAATCGACGCCATCAGCGAGGTGCGCGTTGACGCCAACGCCTCGGGCGCGGAGATGGGCCGTTCCTCGGCCGGTTTCGTCAATGCCACGACGAAGGGCGGGACGAACGAATTCCACGGGGCGCTCTACGAGTTCCTGCGCAACGATGCGCTCGACGCCCGCGGTTGGGACGCGGACCAGAAGACGAAGCTCCGGCGCAACAACTTCGGCGGCAACCTGGGCGGCCCGATCGCCAAAAACCGAACGTTCTTCTTCTACAACTTCGATCAGATGATCGAGCGGCGAGACAATCTGCGCACACGCAGCGTACCGCTGGACCCCTGGCGCAACGGCAGTTTTCTGGGCGTGCAGCGCTCCACCGCCGGCGGCGGCATAGATGTCCCCATCTATGACCCGCTGACCGGTCCGTCGAACGTCCGGGGCGGAACCGATCCTTTTCCCAACAACACCATCCCGACCACCCGCATTGATCCCGTCGCAGCCAGAGCGCTCAGTTTTGTGCCCGGCGCCAACCGGCAGCCGAACGACTTGATCACCCAGGCCGGCAACTGGCAGCGCAACGTCGCGGCGATCAAGGACCGGACAAATCATCTGGTACGGATGGACCACGACCTGGGGCCGAACAACAAGCTCATGGGCCGCTACACAATCTTCAGCCCGGCGACGACGGGCGACCGCGTCGCGGCGGTTGACTACGGCCCGGCCGACCCGGACTTTACCAATGCTCCGCTGAAGCAGCAGAACGCCTTGCTGCAGTACACCAAGTTGCTCAGTCCGACCTTCTTCATGACGGGGCGGGCGGGCTTCTTCCGCTTCTTCCAGCACACCAGAGGGAACGGATTCGGCGAGGATTGGCCTAGTCAGTTAGGGCTCGCGGGCGTGCCGCAGGACGTCTTTCCGCGGTTCAACATCGGCGGCGACCCTGGGATCAGCAATTTCGGATCTGGCGGGCCCCACAACCGACGTTTCGCCTTTACAAACTTCGAGTACGCCGTGCATCTGACCAAGGTCGCCGGCAACCATGCCTGGAAATGGGGCGTCGATTACAAGAAGTACCAGGGCAGCGAAGAAGGCCGCCAACAGGCCTCCGGCGTGTTCACCTTCAACGGGCAGGATACCCGCGGGCTGACGCCGGCAGGCGCGCCGATTCCGAATACGGGTCTCCGTATGGCCGACTTCCTGTTGGGCGAGGCGGATAACGTGCAAGTGACGGCGTCGCCCTCAATCGGGCGCAGGGCGTCATACATGGCCCTGTTCATTCAGGACGACTGGCGCATTACCAACAGGCTGACGCTGAACCTGGGCCTGCGCTACGACTATGAGACGCCGTTCCACGAGGTCGCCGACCGCATGGCGAACTGGGATCCGGGCCGGCCGCTGCCGGCGGCGGGGACGGGCGATATTCCAGTCGGACAACTGGGCGCCATGGTCTTCGCCGGCCGGCAGGTCGGTTCCAGAACCATCCGACCAGACCGCAACAACGTGGGGCCGAGGTTCGGTTTCGCCTATCGCCCCTTCAACCACAGCCGGACAGTCGTGCGCGGCGGCTTCGGAGTGCTCTACGGGGCCAACTACGACGGCAACGTCCTGCAGACCGGCAGCCAGGGCTTCGTCCGGTTCGGCTCGCTCGGCAACGGCATCGCGCCTCCGCTGCGCGACGGCATGCCGGCCGACCTGCTTCAGATTCCCTCGGAAGAAAACTTGACCTCCGACTTTGGAATCCGCGGGTCGCGGTTCCCGCTTTCGCGGGTCGATTTCGTGGACCAGAATCACCGCACGCCTTACGCATTTGACTATAACGTCGGCGTACAACACCAGATCGGCGAGCAGCTCGTCGAAGTTCGTTACATGGCCAAGCTGGCCAAGAAGGTCAACCTCCGGGAAATGAACATCAACCAGATCCACCCGGACAACCTGGGCCGCACCGATGTTCCGGCCCACCTGCTGCGGCCGTTCCCGCAGTACGCCGGCAACGCCGAGGTACGGATGAACAACCCGAACTTCTTCCGCTCCGATTACCACGCGGTCAGCCTGAAGCTGGAAAAACGCTTCAACGCCGGGCTGGGCTACATCTTCACCTACACTTGGTCTCGCTGGCACGACAATGCGCCGTTCGTGGGTGAGGGCGAGTCCTCGCTGGGAGACCATGACTGGTTCCAGAACATCTATGACTACGAGAGTGAGTGGTCGCTCTCAAACAACCACACGCCGCACCGCGTCGTCATTAGTCCAATCTACGAGCTGCCGTTCGGCAAAGGACAGAAGTTCCTGGGCAACAGCTCCGGCGTGGCGGACAAAATCATCGGCGGCTGGCAGGTCTCCACGATCGGAATCCTACAGTCGGGAGCGCCGTTCGGGCCGACCGTGCTCAACGGTCCCCGCGACTTCAAGGGAGACCAGTCGCCCGCGGCCGTCCTGCGCCCGAACATCGTCGGCGACCCCAACGCCGTCGAGCGCGGCGCGCCGGCGGTGGGCCGCCGTGGCATTCAGTGGTTTAACCCCGACGCTTTCGCGGCGCCGGCTCGGTTCACGCTGGGCGACGCCCCGCGCAATCTCTACGGAATTCTGGGGCCGCCGCAGTATAGTTGGGCCATCGTGGTGGCCAAGAACACTCGCATCAATGAGCGTTACAACCTCCAATTCCGCTGGGAGATGTTCAACGCCTTCAACAACCCGGAGTTTTCCAACCCGATCGACCAAGTGTTCCAAAGCGGCATGGGGACAACGACCGGAGGCAACTCTCACCGCGAGATGCAAGCCGGCCTCAAGCTGTACTTCTGAGGGCTGCAACACGCCGGGAGAGCGCAGCCGCTTGCCCTCCGGACAGACGCGCCGGTAGGCCTCAGGCCCATTTTTGAAACACTTGGCTACCCCATCGCCTGACACGCGTTGTGTCAGATGGCCCCGGCAGGCCTACCCCCGACGAGCTCGGCGATGGGCTCGAATACGGAACCCAGCGTCCTGTTCCAGTTGACTCTTGCGCTGTCGCTGAAGGACAACGGCGTCTCCTCACGGGAAACATTTCCGGTGGTGCGGAGCGTCGCCGTCCAACACGTCGAAGACGACGATGAAGCCTGGATCCTGAATCAGGGAATCCAGCCACTGGCGAGCGTTCCGCGATGCGCCGCCGGCCGCCTCGATCGTCGGAGCCGGTCAAGATGCGGCCGGCGCAACAGCCGTCTTGCAGGCAGTCGGCCGGGCCGCTACTAACAGGTCGAGCAGCTCGCCAATCGTAACGGTTGGATCGGCCAAACCCGGGTCGGCCGCTCGAACCTTCTCGCGCAGAAGCTGCTGGGCTCCCGTCTTCGGGTAGCTTTCGCGCCGAAGCCGCCCGCGCCCCCTTCCACGCCGCTACGATCGGCCGGCCCTCGCTGGCGCCCGGCGTCTACTTCCGCTGCCTGCTCATCGGCTACTTCG
>CAYOPA010000107.1:0-13425 GCA_964405625.1 uncultured Bryobacterales bacterium | reverse complement strand
CCGCCGCCGCCGAGCCCACGCCGGTCGAGCCGAACGTGTACAGCCCCGGCGCCCGCGCCTGTACCCGCGCCGCGACCTCGGCGCCGCGCACTTCCGCCGCGCCGCCCTGGCGGTTGATCACCGGCTGCACCATCACCGTGCTCGTCCCGGCCGGCAAGTCCGGCGCCTGCAAGTTCGCCTGCGTGTCGCTGACGAAGATCATCCGCCCCAGGAATGTGTTCGGGTTGCCGGGGACGCGAAAGACCACGCTCAAGCGGCCCAGCGAGGCGGGGATCAGCCCCAGCGCGTCAAAATTGCTCACGCCGACCTCCACGGAGGCATCCGGCGCGCTCAAGTTGCGCCCGAACACGGAGATGATCTGCCCTGGCGCGATGGTCGGCTGCTGGGTCAGCAGCGACGCCGAGTTGAGCACGCCCCCGGTGTTGATCGACGGAGGATTCGCCGTCGGGAACCGCGAGCGCGTCGTCGCCACGGCCGTGATGTCGCTGTTGGTGCCGCGGTCGCCGTCGGCCGCCAGGCCCGCCGCCGCAAAGATGATCTCGCCCACGTCCTCACCCGGCGGCGTCCAGTCAAAGGCGAACTGCTTGAAGCCCGGTTGTCCGCCCGGCGCGGTCCCGACCGAGGTGTGCGTTACGTAGGTCGGCTGGCCCGCCGGGCAGGGAGCGAAATTTCCGTTGGGGCAGCGAACAGCCGCGAACTGGTTGAACGCCTCAAACGTTCCCGCCGGCAAGGCGTTGTCGGAAGCCCGCCGCGCGGCTAGCTGAAAGCCCCAACGGTTCCCGGCCGCGCTGAGGACCGTCACGATCACGCGTTGCTGGGCGTTCGGCACATAGGGGCCCACATCGATCGTCACCCGCGCCTGATTGCCCGTATTGAGCGGCTCGGTGCGATGGCAGCCGGCCGCGGCGCAGGTCGGCTCTCCGAAGCCGCCGGTATGACCCACCGGCAGGCCGTTTTCGTTGGCAAGTAGGTTTGCGCTGAGCAGCAGCGCCGCGAAGAGTGCAAGTTTTTTCATGACGTTTCGTCCCGATAGACTCAGCTCGGGCAAAAACTGTAACAAGGGCTGCAATGATTTTCCGATAGAATACGCCCGATGCCAAGGCTCGCCCTGCTCCTGTTGCCCTTCGCGCTCCACGCCGCCGACTGGCCCCGCCACGTGATCGCCGAGGGCTTCAACTGCCAGACCGCCATCGCCGCCGACTTCACCGGCGACGGCCTCATCGACGTTATCGCCGACGCCAACGGCAAGACCGTGCTCCTCGTCGCGCCGGACTGGAAGCAGATTGCCTTGCAGGACGGTCATGACACCATCCACTCCGAGATGCTCGACGTGGATGGCGACGGCGATATGGACTACATCGGCGCCGTGTACTCGCCGGGGCCGGTATTTTGGCTGGAGCAGCCTGACCAGCCGCTCACGCAGCCCTGGCCGCTGCGCATCGTCGACGACAAAGTCAACGGAACCCACGGCCTGATTACCGGCGACATCAACGGCGACGGGCGTCTGGACCTGGTGGGCAACAGCGGACAGGCCAAGGACGACTTCCCGAATTCGATCGTCTGGTGGTCGATCCCCCAAAACGTCAAGCAGGCGGCTGAGTGGGACCGGCACGTGTTTGCCGACCGCGACGCGCCGGGACTGAGCCATTACATGGGCGTTGGCGACATTGACGGCGACGGGGTGGCGGATATCGCCGCCGCCGGCAAGGACGCTCCCGGCGGCAACTGGTTCGCCTGGTGGAAGCAGCCCGCCGACGGCTCCACCCCCTGGCTGAAGCGAACCATCGCAGTCAACCAGCACGGCGCCACCAACATCCTGCCCGCCGAGATCAACGGCGACGGCGCCATGGACCTGTTCGCCACGCGCGGCCACGGCAAGGGCGTTTTGTGGTTCGAAGGCCCCGGCCCGGACTTCACGCTGCATGAAATCGATCCGGACATGGAAGGCCCGCATGATCTGGCAATCGGGGACATCGACGGCGACGGCGATATCGACGCTGTCACCTGCGGCAAGGATTCTTACGAGGTCGCCTGGTATGAAAACGACGGCCGGGGAGGGTTTACGAAACACGTAATCGGAAAGAACCAAGCCGCCTACGATATTCGGTTGGTTGATATGGACAACGACGGCGATCTGGACGTGCTGGTGGCGGGGCAAAACTCCAAGAACGTCGTCTGGTATGAGAACCGGGGTAAGTTGGATTGACGGAGGGGAGGGCTACCGGAGCCGGGTTTGGTAGCGACGGACATTCGTGTCCGTTGGCGCGCGATCATGGGAGAAACCGGCCGCCGCCCCATGTTGAAGAAAATTACAAACTTCTGCGTTGACCAGCCTTGGATTCCGCTAGTCGGCGTGGCGGCGCTGATCGGGTTCGGCCTCCAGTCGATGCTCCGCATCCCTATCGACGCCTTCCCCGATCTCACCAACAATCAGGTCACCGTCGTCACCGAAGCCCCCGGCTTGGCCCCCGTCGAGGTCGAAGAGCTGGTCACCTTTCCCATCGAGTCCGCCATGATGGGACTGCCCGGCACGCTGGAGGTCCGCTCGATCTCCAAATACGGGCTCTCCATGATTACCGTCGTCTTTGAGGACGACATGAACATCTACCTCGCCCGCCAGCAGGTCGCCGAGCGCCTCGGTCAGACCCGCGACCGCATCCCGGCCGGCATTGAGCCCGAGCTCGGCCTGCTGGCGACGCCGTTCGGCGAGGTCTACCAGTACACCGTTGAGGACAGCTCCGGCAAGCTCGACGCCATGCAGCTCAAAACCCTCCACGACTGGGAGATTAAGTACCAGTTGCGCGCCATCCCCGGCGTCACCGACGTGGTCACCTGGGGCGGCTTCAGCCGGCGCTACGAAGTGGTTGTCGATCCGCAGAAGCTGCGCGGCTACGGTCTGGATCTGCGCACCGTCTTTGAGCGCATCCGTGACAACAACCGCAACTTCGGCGCCGGCTTCGTGGAGCGCTCCTCGGAGCAGTACACCGTCCGCGGCATCGGCCGCGCCACCACTCCGGAGCAACTCGGTGACATCGTGCTGGCCTCCTACCGCGGGGCGCCGGTACACGTCCACGACGTGGCCGAAGTGGTGATCGGCGCCGCGCCCCGACAGGGCGCCGTGTCTCGCAACGCCGAAGGCGAGGTCGTCTCCGGCATGGTCATCATGCTGCGCGGCCAGAACTCGAAAAATGTCATCGAGAGGACCAAGCAGACCATCGCCCGCCTGAAGCTGGCGCTGCCGGAAACCGTCGAGCTGATCCCTTTCTACGACCAGTCCGAGGTGATCGACGGCTCCATTCGCACGGTCCGCAACAATCTCGCCGAGGGCGGCGCGCTGGTCATGCTGGTGCTGCTTGTTTCGCTGGGGCAGTTCCGCGCCGCGCTGTTGGTGGCGCTGGTGATTCCGTTGTCGCTGCTGGCCGCGTTTCTTGGGATGCGGTTGTTCGGCGTCACCGCCAACCTGATGAGCTTGGGAGCGGTCGATTTCGGGATGGTCATCGACGGCTCGGTCGTCGTGATCGACAACTGCGTCCGGCGCCTGCACGAGGCCCGGCTGCGCGGCGGCGCCGTCGATTTCTTGGCCGAAGCGAAAACCGCCGCCGCCGAAGTCTCCTCGCCCGTGCTCGCCGGGGTCGTCATTCTGGTCGGCGTCTACATTCCGATCCTGACGCTGCAGGGCCTGGAAGGCCGCATGTTCCGCCCGATGGCCACCACGGTGGTCAGCGCCGTGCTGGGCAGTCTGCTGCTGGCTCTGTTCGTGCTGCCGGCGGCTTCGGCCTGGCTGCTGCGCGGGGCGCGGTTCAACGACAAGGAGCCGCTGTTCGGCCCGCTGCGCCGGTTCTACGGACGGCTGCTGGCCGTCGTCATCGACCGCCGCCCGGCCGCGGCCCTCGCCGGGCTGGCCGTCGTGGGGACGGCGATCGGCTCGCTCGCCTTCATCGGCACGGAGTTCATGCCGCGCCTCGACGAAGGCTCCATCCTGGTTCAAACCATGAAGCTGCCCTCGGTTTCGCTGAGCGAATCCGTGAAGCTCCAGTCCGATGCCGAGCGCGTCCTGTTGGATTTTCCCGAGGTGACCCGCGTTGTCAGCAAGATCGGAAGACCGGACTTCGCCACTGAGGCGATGGGCGTCTACGAGGCCGATGTCTACGTCAACGTCAAACCACGCTCGGAGTGGACCAGCGCCTCCAGCAAAGAAGAGCTCATCGAGCGCATGTCCGAGCAACTTGAAAAGGTCCCCGGCATGGCCTACAACTTCACGCAGCCGATGGCCATGCGCCTGGACGAAGCGATTTCTGGCGTCAAGGCCGATGTCGCCGTCAAGATCTTTGGCGACGAAGCCGAGATCCTGGAAGCCGTCGCTGACGACGTGATGCGCCGCCTGCGCACCGTGCCCGGCGCGGCCGACGTGCAGCGCGAGTATTTCTCCGGCGCCGCCGAGTGGCGCATTGAGATGGACCGCGCCGCGCTGGCCCGCTACGGGCTCAATGTCTCCGACGCCGAAGCCCTGACCCAGGCGGCCATCGCGGGAGCCGACGCCGGCGAGGTCATCCAAGGCCGCCGCCGCTTTCCGCTCGTCGTCCGGCTGCCGGAAGCCCATCGGCGCAACCGCCACGAGCTCGGCGACCTGCTGCTGACCGCGCCGGGCGGCGAGCTCGTCCCGCTGCGAAACGTCGCCGGCCTGACCACCGTCGGCGGGCCTGAAGTCATCAGCCGCGAGGACTCCCAGCGGCGCATCATCGTGCAATGCAACGTTCGCGGGCGCGATCTGGGCGGCTTCGTGGCCGAGGCCCAACAGGTGATTGAATCCCAGGTGGGCTTCCCCACGGGCTACTTTATCCGCTGGGGCGGCCAGTTTGAAAACCAGCAACGCGCCATGGCCCGTTTGATGCTGATCGTTCCGGCCGTGCTGCTGGGCATTTTCTTCGTCTGCTACGCCACCTTCCAGTCGGTTCGCGAGTCGCTGCTGGTGATGATGTTGGCGCCTTTCGCGGCCGTGGGCGGCATCGGAGCGTTGTGGCTGCGGGACATGGACCTGAGCGTCTCAGCCTCCATCGGGTTCATCGCCGTCTTCGGCATCGCCGTCACCGACGGGCTGGTGCTCGTCTCCACCATCCGCCACAAGCTGGCCGAAGGGCTGGCCGAGCGCAGCGCCGTGCTCGAAGCGGCAACGCTGCGGCTGCGTCCGGTGGTGATGACCTCGATCGTGGCGGCGGTCGGCTTCCTGCCGATGGCGATGGCCGACTCCACAGGCGCGGAGGTCCAACGCCCGTTGGCGACCGTGGTGATCGGCGGCGTTGTCAGCTCCACGCTGATGACCCTGCTGCTCACACCCACTCTTTACCCCTGGTTCCGCGGACGTGCGTCAAAATAGAAGCCATGCGCATCCTGGTTCGGGTTCTTCTGCTCCTGGTTTTGACCGCCGTCGCCCTCGGGGCGGGTTTCTTGGTCCTCCAAAAATTCTTCGGCCTGCGGGTGGAGCTTGCCGGGACCGGCAGCACGCCGATCTTCACCTTCCACGATCCCGACAAGCACTACGCCGGGCTTGAGGCCGAGCGCGCCGAATCCGCCGCGGCGACAACGCCCGCCTCGGAACCGGCCATTGTGGAGTTGACGCAACCGCCCGCGGCCACGATCGACCCTGGCGCGCCCTGGCCCTACTATCGCGGCCCCAACCGCGACGGCGCCTACACCCAAACCAAGATCCGCACCGACTGGCCCAGGGCCGGTTTGCCCGAGGTGTGGCGCACGAAGGTCGGCGGCGGCTACGCCTCGATGATTGTGGCTGAGGGCAAGGTCTTTACGATTGAGCAACGTCGCGACGAGGAAGTGGTCGCCGCCTACGATCTAGCCTCCGGCCGGCAGGTCTGGGAGCATGGCTGGAAAGCCTTTTTCTCCGAAACACTCGGCGGCGACGGCCCCCGCGCCACGCCGACCTACGCCGACGGCAAAATCTACGCGCAAGGCGCCGAAGGCGAGCTGCGCTGCCTACGCGCCTCCGACGGCTCGCAGCTCTGGCGCGCCAACATCCTCGCCGACGCCGGCGCTTCCAACATCACCTGGGGCATGTCCGCCGCCCCGCTCGTGGTCGACGACCTCGTCATCGTCCACCCCGGCGGCTCGGGCAAAGCCGTCGGCGCCTATCACAAGGAGACCGGCGCGATCGTCTGGCAGAGCCTGACCGCCAAGGCCGGATACGCCTCGCCCGACGTGGCGACCGTCGCAGGCCGCCGTCAGATTCTGCTGATGACCGGGGATAAGATGCTCGGCCTCGCCATCGAGGACGGCGGCCTGCTGTGGGAGCATCCGTGGACCACCTCCTACGACATCAACTCCGCCCAGCCGCTCGTCGTTGACGACAGCCACCTGCTCATCTCCTCCGGCTACGGCCACGGCGCGGCGCTGCTGCGCATCACGGCCGCGGGCGAGCGTTTTCAGGTGGAAGAGCTGTGGATGAAGAACACCCTCAAGAACAAATTCAACAGCTCCGTGCTGCTGGACGGTCATGCCTACGGCCTCGACGAAGGCATCCTCGCCTCCATCGACGTACGCACCGGCGAGCGCAACTGGAAGGGAGGACGCTACGGCTTCGGCCAGATCCTGCTCGCCGACGGCCACGTCATCGTGCTGACTGAGAAGGGCGAGGTCGTCCTCGTGAAAGCCACACCCGAGTCCCACCAGGAGCTCGCCCGCTTCCAGGCCCTACAAGGCAAAACCTGGAACACCCCCGCAATGGCCGTCGGGCTGCTGCTGGTCCGCAACCAGACCGAGATGGCCGCCTACCGCATCGCCCCCTGAAGCCTGCCGTGAAGCTCGCCCTCGCCGCGCTGTTGCTGTTGTCGCCGTCCGCGATCGAGGCGGCGGAGGCCGTGCGTATCGGCGTTTTGGGCCTGTTCCATCCGACAGATTTGATCGTCGAGGCCCCCGGCGGCCTGCGCCTCGACGGCACGCCGCTTGATCGTCGCGGTCCCGTCGCCGTGGAGCTTCACGACGGCGCCCTGCTCGCGCACGACTCCCCCGCGCCGCGCACCGGCGCGTTGCTGGAAGCGAGCGGACCGTTTGTCCTCCATGTTCCGGAGAAGCTCGAACGCCATTTCAGCGGCGAGCTGCGCCTGTCGGCCGACGGCGACGAGCTGCGCGCCGTCGTGGAAATCCCGTTGGAAACGGCCGTCGCGGCGGTCTTGGCAACCGAGGCCGCGTGGCAGGGAATGCCCGCCGCCCTCCAAGCCCAAGCGATCGTCAGCCGCTCGTACTACGCCGCCGGCGCCCGCCACGAGGGTTTCGAGTTCTGCGACACCACGCACTGCCAGTGGATGGGGTCTGCGACCGAGCCGAAATCGGCGTACACCGTCGCCGCCGAAGCAACCCGCGGCCTGCTGCTGCAAGCCGCCGGCCGCCCGGTTCAGGCGCTGTTCACCCGAAGCTGCGGCGGACGCACCCGCACCCTGGCCGAGATCGGCCTGACGCCGGACGGCTACCCCTTCCACGCCGTGGAGTGCGATTTCTGTCGCCGCCGACCCGTTACGTGGGAGCGCGAGGCGGCCCTGGACGACGCCCGCGAGCTGCTCGAAGCCCCGGGCCTGGAAGCCTCCCGGCTGGCCGTCGTCCGCCGCCTGGGCTGGAGCGCGGTCCCGAGCAATGTCTACGAGCTCGTCCGCGGAGCTGACCGCCTACACATCAACGGTCGTGGCCATGGCCACGGCGCGGGCCTGTGCCAAGCCGGCGCGGCGGATCTGGCCCGCCGAGGCGCCGCCGGCGCCGCCATCCTACGCCACTACTTCCCGAACGCCGCCGTCAGCCGCGCCAGTAGGTCGGACATTCTTGTCCGACCTGAGCCGGACAGGAATGTCCGGCCCTACTTTACGGCGCAGCCCTGACCGGCACGATCACCGGCTGGCTCTCGACCCCGTCCATCTCCAGCACCAGCGTCCGGTCCCCGGCGGGCGTGCCCGGCGCCAGCACGAAGTTGATCTGATTCGCCGTAATCAACTCGGGCGCATAAAACGACCCAAGATTCTCCTGCTCCACCCCGTCGACCAACACCCGCGCCCCGGCCACGGTAAACGCCAGCGGCGTCGTCGGCCCCGGCGTGTTCGTCGCGACCGGCGGAGTCAGCACGCCGCCGCCGGTGTAGTAAAGCTGCACCGCCTCGCCGGGAATCGCCGGGTTGTCCGGCGTCAGAATCGAGTTGTCCTGGCGCAGCGCCGCGGCCACCAGCCTGCCGTCCATCTGATTGGCGAAGACGCCCGGCTGCACGGCGTTCACGGGAATGTTGTCGATCACCGTCGTGCGGCCGTTGTTGTTGACCTCCACCCGCGCCCCGCCGGCCGCCGTCTGGAACGGGACCTGCAAGTTGATCTGGCCTTCGCTGACGAAAATCAGCGGGGCCGGCGTCCCGTTCACCGTTACCGACACGCCGGCCAGATTCGCCGGGAACGGCGCCACGTCGGCCAATACGGGATCCGCGGCGTCGGAAAGCGCCGATCCGAAAATCGAGCCGGCCCCGCCCGGCGTCCAGCCCGGAGCGAAGCTACCGGCGTTTACAAAGCCCGCAACCGTCGCCCGCGGAGCGCCAGTGCCGCTGTTGAGCGTAAAGTCGACGGACCTGTCCATGGCCGTGGCCCGCACGCGCACCTGAGGCCCGGCCCCTTGCCGCGGCCCTTCGGCTTCCAGCGCCGCGCCGGTCACTCGCACCCGCGCGAACGCCACGCCCACGTTGTCAGTCGTCTCCGAGCTCGACACGATCTGGCCCGGCCCGCTGACCACCTGCCAGCTTACCGGCACGCCGCCCACGCCGAACCCGGTCGTCCCCAAAGCCTGGACCACCAGCGGCTGCGGCGTCGCTTGACCGGTCGCCACGCTCTGGCCATTGCCCGAGGCCAGCCGCAGCTCGTTGGCCGGCAGGTTCACCGCCAGGTCAAACGCCGTCTCGATGTCGCCGTTGCCAACGACCACCTGCAAGGGGCCGCCGTAGTTGCCTAAGGTGGCCAGCGCCGACACCCGGCCCAGTCCGTCGCTAAGGCTGATCACGGCCCGCAGGCTCGCCGCAAAAGAAGGCCGCACCGCCCAGGACACGGCTTGGCCGATGATCGGCTTGTCGCAAGCGTCGGCCAGCACGCCCACCAGCGCGTTCGCGTTGAGCTGCTGCCCGGGAGCGCCGCTCTGGTTGTCGCCGCGCGTCTTGATAATTTTGGCGAACGCGCCCGGCTCCACCGAGACCACGAAGTCCACAAGCTGCTGTCCCGGGCTCAGGCCCACGAACACCGAGAACGGCAGCAGGCTGCAGCCCAGCTTCACCGTCGTCTCGGCTTCGCCCAACGAGTTCGTCTCCACAATGGCCGGGAAGAACTCCGCCGGTCCGGGCGAGGAGAAGTAGAGCTTTGTGTTCGGCACGCCTCGACCGCCGATCCCCGTCAGCGCCCTGACCTTGAAGAACGCGATCAGCTCGGTATCCACCGGCCCGGAGGTAATCTCCGGCGAGACGAGCTCGATCGTCGTGGCCCTGCCGGAGACGAATTGCACGATGTTGATGCGGAACGGCTCCGGCAGCGTCACGCCGAAGTCCGATACCTGAATCGTCGCCACGGTGTCGCCGAACACGGTGGCTCCGGCCTGAAACCTGATCGTCGCCCGCCCGTCGTTGTCGGTAATGGCGTTCGTCGGGCACACCGAGATCGGCCGCGGCTGGGACGCCGGCGAGCAGGAGATGTTCAACGTCGTCTGCGCCCGCGGCGCGCCGTCGCGGAAGCTGGCCACTGTCACCTCGAACGGTTGGCCCTGCCCCACCACCTGGTTGTCGCCGGCGACCTTGCTCAGCCCGGTCGGTCGCACGGCCGTCGGGTCGATCGTGACGCCAAAAACCACGCGGGCGCCCTGCGGATCGGTTACCCGAATCTCCAGCGTCGTCCGCGCCACCAGCTCCGCCGACGTGCAGGTGATCACCGCCGTGCCGTCGGGTCCGGTTGTCACCGAGCGCGGGCAGTCCGCCAGCCGATCGGCCGGGTTCGGGGCGTCGGGCGAGAGCGTCACGGTCAGCTCCACGTTCGGCGCCGGCAGCCGGTTGCGGCTCGCCTGCACCGTCAAACTGAAGCGTTCGTTGGTCGGCACTCGCTCGCCGTCACCGTCGAGCTTCGCCAGGCCCTCAAACGAGGTCGGAACCACCGCATTCAAGCTGAATATGGTGGCGCTGCGGCCGGCCGCGTCGCTGACGGTGAGTTGGATTTGGCGCGCCTCCGCCACCTCGCCCAACGAGCAGTCCAGAGTGGCTTCCCCAGCGCTGTTGGTCACGCCCGACAAGCAGGCGACCGCGGGCGTCGTCGGAAAGACGTTGCTCAGGAAGACCGGTATGTTCGCCTGCGGCCCGCCGTCGCTCGCCCGCACCCGGATTGTAAAGCGCGTGCCGCCGGCCACCACGATGTTGTTCTGCGAGAGCAGCTCCAGCGAGCCGCTCTGGCGCACCGTCGGCTGCGTGATCGTCATCGCCGTCGGCTCGGCCGTCAGCGCGGCGGCGAAAATTTCACCGCCTTCCTCGGTCTCAACCGCCCGCAGCGTACCGGCGCCCGCCGTGAAGGCCGTCGCGCCGTCCCGGCTCACCGCCCAAAGCGACGCTGCGGCGGCCCCTTGGACCCCGCGCAACCGCTCGGAGGCGTTCGTCCGCCCGGTCTCCAACTTGCCGGCGCGATAGAGAAAATAGCGGCCCGAGTTGGTCACTTCCAACCGCGCGACCGGCTGCCTGGGCTCCACACTCCCGAACGCGCCGCCGCCGCTCGCCATCAGCCCCCCTGCCGGCGCCATCGCCCGCAAAACCTGGTCCACCTCGCCCGCGAAACCCACGCCTTCGAAATCCGCCGGGTTATACAGCGCCGCACCCGACAGGCTCAAGCCGCGCGCTCCGTTCGGCGACATCGCCCAGGCCTCAATCCGGCCCGGCGGAACCATCACGCCGTCGTCCAGGCGGTTGGCCGCCAGATCCACCGACCGCACCGCCGCCACGCTCGCACCGTAAAGATACGCCTTCGCCGCGTCGCGCCCAAAGCCCACGCCGCCGATCGTAAACCCCGGCCGCAGCAGGGCCGCGACGCGGTCTTCGGCGGTGTCGATCACCGTCAGGCTGTCGAACCCGGCGGCCAGCAGGCGCTTGCCGTCGGGAGAGAGCGCGACCGCGCCGGCCCTTGCTTGCGCTGCGGCCGGCAACGCAATGGAGGCCGTCTGGCGGCCCGAGCCGTCAAACACGGTGGCCTCATGCGGGCTCACGATGTACACTTTCGACCCGCCCGCCGTGTCACCCTGACCCGGCAGCTCGAACGCCGCGAAAGCCCCGGTGGGCGTGGACAGCGTCGATAGCAAGGCCCCGTCCGCAGGATCGCGAACCTCGGTGAAGCCGCTCTGGCCGTAGAAGAGATACAGCCTCTCGGGCCCGGCGGCAAGGCCGGCCGATGCGACCGTCAGCGCCACAACGAGGGCGGAAAGAAGGGGAAGGGAGGTAATTCTCATGGTCCGAAACGATCGTACCAATCTAGGCGTAAGCCTCAAAGGGTCTGATCGTCGGCCCTACCCTTGCAAGCGAGGAACCACACACGAGCCGACGTCTCAAGCCCACGGCGACCGCGTGGCGCAGGCGCCTACGCCTGCCGCCTCGACCCCGAGGTCGAGGCCCTCGCCTTTTCCTCGGAAGTTCGGCTGGAAAGCCCGCGCCACGGGGGTCCGAGCCAGTCCGCACCTCAAGCCGCCGTCGCCGCCACGACCTCCGCCAAGCGATGGTTGTGATAAATCGGCTGCTGCCACGCTCCCACCTTCCCGGCCTTCAGCATCCGCTCAATCTCCCGCATCCCGTCGGTGAGCGTAATCTTTGACTGAAAACCCAACCTGTGGTGGATCTTGTCAAAGCGCACCCTGTAGTTCCGCGCGTCGGGTCGCTTCTCATGCACCACCTCCACCTCCGGCCGGATCCTGCACAGCGCCTCGCCCACGTCGTTGAGGCGGTGGTTCATGCGGTTGTCGCCCACGTTGAAGACCTCGCCGCTCACGGTCCGCAGCGGCGCCTCCAGCGTCGACTGGAAGGCTCGCGCGATGTCCACGATGTGCACGAACGGCCGCCACTGCTCGCCGTTGTAGATGCCCGCCTTGTTCTCAAAATGCGCCTTGGCCGTCAGCAAATTCACGACCAGATCGAAGCGCGGCCGGAACGACCAGCCGAAAGCCGTGCCGATCCGCAGAATCGTCGGGTGGAAGTGCATATCGCGCAGGCCCAGCAAAAGGTTCTCGGCGTCGATTTTAGTTGTCGCGTAGAGCGAAACCGGATTCAGGCCGGAGCGCTCGTCGACGATCTCGTCCGCGCTGCCGTACACCGAGCACGTCGAGGCGAAGACAAAGCGCGGTATCCGCAACTGGGCGCAGGCGCCGGCCAGCAGCGCCACGCCCTGGTAGTTGATCGCGATCGTCTCGTCGTCATTGAGCGCACAGGCCGCGTCTCCCACTAGCGCCGCCAGGTGGATCACCGCGTCGGCCTCGGCCAGCGTTGACTCCAGCAAGCCCGGGTCGCGATAGTCGCCTTCCGCCAGCCGGAAGCGCGGGCTCTCCAGCAGCTCCTCGACCGGGTCCGCCCCAAAGCTGAGCCGGTCCAGTACGGTCACGGTGTGGCCGGACGCCAGCAGCCGTCTGCACAGGATGCTGCCGATGTATCCGGCGCCGCCGACGACGGCCACATGGCGCGGTACGGCGCCGCGCAGCGGCAGCATTTTCGGGCTCAGGGACCGCGTGATGAAGTTGGCCATGCTTGTTGTTTTCAGCTCCTAACCCCCGATCGGCTGGCGGCCGGGCTTTCTTTACCGGCCCGCCTCAGCGGCTGTAGCCGAGAATTCGCGGATGCTGCAATTTGCTCAAACAACTCGTTGCGGCGTCCCCGCAGCGCCTCTTCGTGGAAGTCCCGCGCCCGCGCGAGATTCCGCCGCGCCGCCTCGGCCGGCAGCCGCGGCGATCGCGTCCACTCCGCGATGCGGTCCGCCAGCGCCGTCGCATCGCCCACGGGGACCAGATCGCTCTCCGGCAGCACTTCCGGAATACCGCCAACGGGCGTCGAGATCGCGGGTAAGCCCTGGGCCATCGCCTCCAGCAAGGCCCGCGGCAAGCCCTCCTGCCGCGACGGCAGGACGAACAGATCGGCGCCGTCGAGCGCGGCCCGCACGGCCGCACCGGCCGGCAGCCCGCCCGGCAACGCGACCACGCGCTCCAGTCCCAGTTCCGCCCGCCGTCTTTCCAGCAAGGCGCGGCAGCGTCCCTCGCCGATCAGCGTCGCCTCGACCGTCAGGCCCTTGTCCCGGCACAGCGCGACCGCTTCCAGCAGCACGTCCTGTCCCTTGTAGAGGTGCTCCAGCGAGCCGACGTGGATCAGCCGCGGCCGGCCCCCGAAAGTGCAACGGGGGCCGG
>CAYOPA010000106.1:0-13459 GCA_964405625.1 uncultured Bryobacterales bacterium | reverse complement strand
ATTACCAGCGCCAGCCCGCGCGCCCAGTAGTGACGGCCCAGCTTGGGAGCGTCCGGCGCGGTGGACCAGTGCCGCCGTCCCAGCAGCGCCACATTGAGATAGAGCATGGCCGCCGCAAAGAGCGCGAAGTACAACACGCCGGCCAGAGGAATCACCCCGGATGCGAAGTCCCGGAACTGTTCCACGAACGACAGGCCCTGGATCAGCCGCTCCACACGGCCGGTGAACAGCGCGCCGGCGTGCTCAATAAACACCGGGATGGCGCACAGCAGCGCTCCGACGATGTAGGCGACTGTCAGGTTCGCGGTCAGCAGCGAACCTAGCATCCCCACCGAAATCAGCGCGCCGCCGGTGAGCCAGTATCCGAAATAGGTGGCAAACAGCAGCCCAAAATCCGGGCTGCCCAGCAGCAGCAGCACAACGACGTGGCTGAGCGAAAAAGCCAGTGCGATCGTATAGATCGCAAACATCGCCGCGAACTTGCCCAGCACGATGTCCAGGTCGCTGGCCGGCAGCGTCAGCAGCAGCTCGTCGGTGCCGGTGCGCCGCTCTTCGGCCCAGGCGCTCATGGTGATCGCCGGGATGAAGAAGACCAGCAGGTACGGGAACAGCGAGTTCAGCGCGTCCAGATTGGCCAGGTTGTTGAGGAAGAACTCTTCGCGCCAGAACGCCGCGATGGCGCTCAGGAAGACGAAGAGCGTGATAAACACGTAGCCGGTCGGGCTCGAGAAGTAGCTCGTCAGCTCACGGCGGAAAATGGCTTTGGGCAGATGCCAGCGCTGTTTCATTCGGGCGCGTCCTCCTGCTCAGGGGCGGGTGTGGGTGCGAGGGCGGGTTGCGCAGCCGGGCGGGCGGGCGCTTTCACCTTGCCCGTTAAGCGGTGGAAGGCCGCTTCCAGCCCGTCCGAGCCGGCCATCTCGGCCGGTGTGCCGTCGAATACGATGCGGCCTTCGTTCACCAGCACCACGCGGTCGCACACCGCTTCCACTTCCTGCAAAATGTGCGTGGACAGCAGCACCGTCTTGGTCTCGGCCAAGCGTCGGATCAGCGCGCGCACGTCGTGGATCTGGTTCGGGTCGAGCCCCGAGGTCGGCTCATCCATGATGAGGATGTCCGGCTCGTGCAACAGCGCCTGGGCCATGCCCACGCGCTGCCGGTAGCCCTTCGAGAGCTTGTGGATCGGCTTTTCGACGACCTCGTCGAGGTGAGTCTGCGCGATCACCTCGTCGACGCGGCGCTTCAGGCGGGCTTCGTCCATGCCGCGCGCTTCGCCGAAGAAGTGCAGCAGCTCCAGCGGCGTCATCTCCGGGTAGAGCGGCCCGTTTTCGGGCAGGTAGCCGAGCTTTTCAGCGGCGCGGATGCGGTCGGTCCGTACGTCCAACCCGGCAATGCGCGCGGTTCCGCTCGTCGGCGTCAGGTAGCCGGTGAGGATTTTTAGGGTCGTCGATTTCCCGGCGCCGTTGGGTCCGAGAAAGGCGGTCACTTGGCCGGCCGGCACGACGAACGACACATCGCGAATCGCGGCGAAGTTGCCGTAGAACTTGCTCAGTCCGGCGGCCTCGATCGCCGTCGAGCTATTGGAGTCCAGCATGGTTTCTCATCTCATCCCAGTAGAATCCAGCATCGACGCAAGAATCTGCTTGCATCAGACTCATATAACTTTACGCAGGATCGACTAAGGAATTCAACCGCCGGAGCGTTCCGAATCGCACGATCCCCCGGGGGCGCCCGCGTCTCAAACCTATCCTCTTGAACCTGGTCCCTCACCTCACCCCGCCCATCTGCTTCTTAATCAGCGGCACGGCCAGCGTCACCAGCAGCCCGATCCCCAGGTTGACCGCGGCCACCGCGCCAAAGAGCTGATCCAGCGGCAATTGCTCAAAATACCCGGCGATCTCGCCGCCCATGTAGTTGCCCACCGAGGCGGCCAGGAACCAGACGCCCATGATTTGGCCGGCGATCTTCTTGGGGGCCAGCTTGGTCATGGCGCTCAGGCCCACTGGGCTCAGGCATAGCTCGCCCAGGGTATGCAGCAGGTAGGTCAAAATCAGCCAAGTCGGGCTCACCAGGCTCCCGCCGTCGCCGAAGAGCATGGCGGCCCACACCATCACCAGAAACCCGAAGCCGACGCCGTAGAGGCCGAGAGCGAACTTCATCGGGCTGGAAGGCTGTTTGGCTCCGAGCCGAATCCACAGCACTGAAAACAGCGGCGCCAGGCCGATGATATACAGCGGGTTGAGCGACTGGTACCAAGTGGAGGGAAACTCAAAGCCCAGCAGCGAGTTGGCCGTGAAGCGGTCGGCGAACAGGTTCAAGCTGGAGCCGGCCTGCTCAAAGCCCGACCAGAACAGCACGGCCACCCAGAACAGGACGTAGATGCTGACGCCGCGCCGCTTCTCCACCGCCGAAAAGCCGCTGCCGACATAGAGCGAGACGATAAAGATGGTGCTGCCGATCGCCAACAGTGCGAAGCGCTGCATCGACTCCAGGTCCGGCAGCGCCAGCGCCGCCAGGATCACGGCCGCGCCCAGCAGCCACAGCGATCCGTTGAGCGAGAGCGAAAATTTGAACCCGGCCGTCTCGCCGGATTTTTCAGGCTCGGCGCCGGCGTCGCCCAGCCAGTGGCGCGTCATCGAGTACTGGATCAGCCCAAAAACCATTCCCACGCCGGCGGCGGCGAAGCCCGCGTGCCAACTGACCGTCTGGCCCAAGGTGCCGCAGACCAGCGGGCTGACGAAGGCCCCCAGGTTGATGCCCATGTAGTAGATGGAGAATCCGGCGTCGCGCCGCTCGTCGCCGGGCGCGTAGAGTTGGCCGACGATGGCGCTGACGTTGGGCTTGAGCAGGCCGGTGCCGATCACGATCAGCGCCAGCCCCAAGTAGAATGTCGTCAGCCCCGGCACGGCCATCGAGAAATGGCCGCAGGCGATGATGACGCCGCCATAGAAGACCGCCTTCCGCATGCCGAAGATGCGGTCCGCCAGCCAGCCCCCCGGCAGCGACGCGGCATAGACGGCCGCCGTGTAGAGTCCGTAAATGCGGCCCGCCTTCAGCGCCGTGAAGCCCAAACCTCCGGCCGCCGGCGACGCCGTCATGAACAGGATCAGCAGCGCCCTCATGCCGTAGTAGCTGAAGCGCTCCCACATTTCCGTAAAGAACAGGGTGTTGAGCCCGCGCGGATGGCCGCCGAAGCCGCCGCTGTCCAGGCCGGGCGCGGATTGTCGGGTTGGTGTGTCGTTCATCGCACAGGTCTTCGAGGAAAGATCACTGATTATATGCCGCGTTCAGCCGTCCACCGCAGCCCCGTCGCGCCCGTGCCACAATGGACTCTCCATCGAAGCCCGCATCCGCCAGCCGGCGGCACGATCGCATCCCAACCGATGAGCTCTCCCGTCCAGCCTCCGCCGCCCGAGGATGTATCGTCCGCAGGCTTGCTGAGCAAGACGTTTCAAGCCTTCCGCTATCCGAACTTCCGGTTGATGTGGTCGGGCGCGTTCAGCTCCACCACGGGCTCGTTCGTGCAGGAGGTCGCGCAGAGCTGGCTGATCTACCAGCTCACCAACGACCCCTTCCTGCTCGGAGCGGTGATCTTCCTCAACAACGGTCCGATCCTGCTGTTTTCGCTGCTGGGCGGCGTGATGGCCGACCGCATGGACCGCCGCAAGCTGCTGATCGGCTCACAGCTCGTGCAGATGGCGGCTGCGCTGACGCTGGCGGTCTTGATCTGGATGGGCCTGATCGAGATCTGGCACATCCTGGCGGCGGCGTTCTTCACGGGCCTGGGGCAGGCCTTTGGAGGACCGGCGTATCAGGCGATCATCCCGTCGCTGGTGGAGAAGAAGGACCTGCCGAATGCGATCGCCCTGATGTCGATCCAGTTCAACCTGGCGCAGGTGGTGGGCCGGGCGATCGGCGGCTTTGCGTTTGAGGCGCTGGGCGCGGGGTGGTGCTTTGGGATTAACGGCTTCTCGTTCCTGGTGGTGATCGGCACGCTGCTGCTGCTGCCGACGACGTTCGTGCCTTCCAAGACGCAGACGCATCCGCTGGAAAGCCTCAAAGAAGGGCTGCGCTTTGTGTCCGGCAATAAGTCGATGCTGTCGCTGGTGGTGCTGGCGGTCTCGACGGCGTTTCTGGGCGTGCCGGTGATGACGCTATTGCCCGTTTTCGCGCGCGACATCTACGGCTTGGACGCGCTGGGGTACTCCTATCTGGCGGCGGCGTTCGGGGCGGGCGGCGTGCTGGGCGCGCTGGTCGTGGCGACGTTGGGCAACAAGCCGCGCAAGGGTTTGCGGGCGCTGATGATGCAGTTGCAACTCGGCGCGGTGACGGTCGCCTTCGGGCTGGTGTCGAACTTGTGGCTGGCGGCGCTGTTCATCTTCGCCACCGGCGCTTCGGTGCTGTTTGTGTTCTCGTCGATCACCTCGCTGGTGCAGTTGCTGGCGCCGGAGGACATGCGCGGCCGGATCATGAGCGTTTACAACACGGCGTTTCGCGGCTCGATGGCGCTGGGTCCGCCGGTGGCCGGGTATCTGGCCCGGACGCTGGGGGCGCCCGCGGTCGTGGCGATCAACGGCGTGCTGCTGATTTTGGTGGCGGGGATCTTTTTGACGCAGGGCAAGCAGGTGCGCAACCTGTAGCCGCGCGTGCGCCATCGGCGCGAACCGGTTATCCTGGGGCCGCCATGCGCTACTTGCTCCCCATCCTCGCCCTGGTCGCCCTGGGCTGCGGCTCGCAGCCCGAAGCCGAAACCGCCGCCTCCCTGCGCGAGGCCTCCGCCGAACGCCTGCCCAAGCTGGAAGGAACGGTCCAGGTCCCCGGCCTCGAAGCCCCCGTTGAGATCCTGCGCGACAACTACGGCGTGGCCCACATCTACGCCCAGAACCAGGCCGACCTCTTCTTCGCCCAAGGCTACCTCGCCGCGCAAGACCGGCTCTACCAGATCGAGATCTGGCGGCGCACCGGCGCCGGAGAGCTGGCTGAGGTCTTTGGCGCGGAGTACGTCGACCGCGACCGCATCGCGCGGCTGGTGCGCTACCGAGGCGCCATGCAGGCTGAATGGGACAGCTACTCGCCGCATTCCCAGCAGATCGCCGAGCGGTTTACCGCCGGCATCAACGCCTGGGTCGACCAGAACCGCGACAACCTCCCCATTGAGTTTGAGCTGCTCGGCTTCGAGCCCGCCCGCTGGCAGCCGGAAGACGTGCTGCTGCGCATCTCCGGGCTGCTGATGGTGCGCAACATCAGCCAGGAGATCGCTCGCGCCGAGATGATCGCCGAGCTCGGCGTGGAGATGACGCAGGAGTATTTTCCGACCGACCCCGCCGTGGCGCTGAGCCCCGATCCGGATCTCGACCTCAAGGGCATCGACGCGAGCGTCATCGCCGGCTATCGCCAGGCCGTCACGATCCCGGAGCTGGAGCAGGCCGAGGGCAGCAACAACTGGGTGATCGCGGGCCGTTTGAGCGCAACCGGAAAGCCGCTGATGGCCTCCGACCCCCACCGGCCCGTCATTCTGCCGTCGCTGCGCTATTTGGTGCACCTGAATGCGCCGGGCTGGAACGTGATCGGCTCGGGCGAGCCGGCGCTGCCCGGCGTCGCCATCGGACACAACGAGCGCATCGGTTGGGGCTTCACGATTGTGCAGCATGATCTCGCCGACATGTTCATCGAGCGGCTCAATCCGGAAAATCCGGGCGAATACCGAGTCGGCGAAGGTTGGCAACCGTTTGAGACCGAGAAAGCGACGATCAAGGTCCGCAGCTCGCAGCCTGTTGAGGCGGACCTGGAATGGAGCCGCAACGGCCCGGTCATTTGGAGAGATCCCGCGGGCGGACGCGTCGCCACGCTGCGTTGGGCCGGGCAGGAGCCGGGCACTGGCGGCTATCTGGGCTCGCTGGCCGTGGACCAGGCCCAGAGCTGGGACGAGTACCTCGAAGCGATGAAAGCCTGGAAGGTTCCGGCGGAAAACATGATCTACGGCGACGTGGACGGCAACATCGGCTGGGTCGCGGCCGGTCTGCTGCCGATCCGCGAGGCCTGGAAGGGGCTGCTGCCGGTCCCCGGCTGGAAGGATCAGTACCAGTGGAAGGGTTTCCGCGGCGTCGCCGATCTGCCGCAGAGCTACAACCCGGCCCAGGGCTACATCGCCACGGCCAACCACAACGTCATCCCCAAGGATTACCCGCACGATACCGGTTTTGATTGGGCGAATCCGTATCGCTTTGAGCGGCTCGACGAGGTTTTGCGCGGCGGCGGGCCGTTCTCGATTGAAGATTTCAAGCGCTTGCAGCACGACGAAACGTCCCTGCCCGCGCGGCAGCTTGTCGCGCTACTGGCCGACCTGCCGGACGGCGGGGCCGACCAGGCCCGCGCACTGCTGACGGATTGGAACTACGTGCTGGACAAGGATTCAGCGGCGGCGGCGCTGTTTCAGGTGTGGGTGCGAAAGCTGCCGGGCAAGTTCGTGATGTCGCAAGTCCCGCCGAACGCGCAGGCGCTTGTTGAGAGAAACCTCACCACCCCGCGGTTGATCAGCGGGTTGCAAAGTCTGACTGAGCCGGAGCGCATCCTGATCCTGTCGGAGACGCTGAATGAAGCCTGGACCGAGACCCAGGGTCTGCTGGGCGACGATGCAGCCAAGTGGCGTTGGGGCTCTCTGCACCAGATCGAATTCAAGCACCCGTTGGCTAATTCGACGGCGCGGCGAGAGGCGTTCAACCTGGGGCCCTTTGAGCGTGGCGGCGACGGCAATACGCCGAACGCCACCGGCGGACCGGGATTTTCGCAATCGAGCGGCGCGTCGTACCGGCAGATTCTGGATTTTGAGGACTGGGACCGTTCGGTGTTCACTTCGACGCCGGGCCAGTCGGGCATGCCGGGCTCGCCGCATTACGACGACTTGGCGCAGCGCTGGGCGGACCACCAATACCAGCCCCTACCCTTCAGCCGCGCGGCCGTGGAAGCGGCGGCGCGGCATCGGTTGATGTTGGAACCGGCCCAATGAGCCGCCCAGGTTGACGTGGCGGGTGGGGTCGTGGTTGCGGCAACCCGCCGGCTGAAGCCGGGCGGCTCCATGACGGAACAACACCCGCCATACTGATAAGCGCAGGTATATCCCGATGCGCTTCGCAATTTCCTTTGTCCTCCTACTTTGCCTCCAAATTCCCGCCTCGGCGCAATTCGATTTCAGCATTGTTGAAGCCCGGCGCGTCGCCTCCGGTTTCGCCTCGCCGGTCGGCATCGTCAGCGCGCGGGACGGCTCCGGACGCCTCTTCATCGTCGAGCAAGCCGGCCGCATTTGGATTCTCGACCGCACCCACAACCGTCTGCCGACGCCGTTCCTGGACATCCGAGGGCGCGTCCAGAGCGGCGGCGAGCAAGGGCTGCTGGGTCTGGCCTTTCCGCCGGACTTCGCGGAATCGCAGGTCTTTTTCGTCAACTACACCAACCCCGACACGGTGATCGCGCGCTTCCGCGTCAGCGCCGCCGACCCCGACCGCGCCGACGCGGGCTCGGAGTCGGTCTATCTGACCGAGCCCCAGCCCTTCGGCAACCACAACGGCGGCGACATGCACTTCGGGCCTGACGGCTACCTCTACGCCACGATGGGCGACGGCGGCTCCGGCGGCGATCCCGGCGACCGGGCGCAATCGCTTTCGACGCGCCTGGGCAAGATGCTGCGGCTGGATGTAAGCGGAGACGCGCCCGCACTCGCGCCGGAGTCCAACCCCTTCGTGGGAACGGCCGGCGCCCGCGCCGAGATCTGGTCCTACGGCCTGCGCAATCCCTGGCGCTTCAGCTTTGACCGCGCCACCGGCGACATGTTCATCGGCGATGTCGGCCAGCAACGACGTGAGGAAATTACCTTTGAGCCCGCCGGCGTCGGCGGCCTCAATCACGGTTGGCGGCTGATGGAAGGCTCGCTGTGCTTCATCCCGGCCAACGGCTGCAATGACGGCACGCTGACGCTGCCGATCCTCGACTACGGCCACACCGGCGGGCGCTGCTCGGTCACCGGCGGCTACGTCTACCGCGGCGCGGCCTATCCGCAGCTCAACGGCGTCTATTTTTTCGCCGATTTCTGCTCCGGCGGCGTCTATGGCGGCGTCCGGACCAACGGCTCGTGGCGCATGGTCGGCCCCATGCCGATGGGCTTCTCGATCTCGACATTCGGTGAGGACGAAGCGGGCGAAATCTATTTCGCCAACATCGGCGGCGGCGAGATCTATCGCATCGAAGCCGACTCGTCAGCGCCGATGATCTCCAGCGGCGGCGTGTTGAATGCGGCCTCTCTCCGGCCGGGGCCGGTGGCGGCGGGCTCGATTGTGTCGGTCTTCGGGGCGGGCTTTTCCGGCGAGGATGTGGCGGCGGAAGAGTTGCCCTTGCCGACGAGCCTGGGCGGCGCCTCGTTGAGCTTCGGCGGCGTCCCCGCCGAGCTGTTCTTTGTTTCGCCGGGGCAGGCGAACCTGCTGGTTCCGGCGGCGCTGGAAGGGCTTGCGAGCGCCGAGCTTGTTCCGTCGCGCGATGGGGTGAGCGGACCGCCGGCCGAGGTCGGGCTGGCCGAGTTTGCGCCCGGCATTTTCGCCATGAACCAGTCCGGGGACGGCCAGGGCGCCGTCTTGATTGCCGGAGCCGGGCTGCTGGCGGCCCCGACCGCCGATTTTCGGGGCGCCCGGCCCGCCTCCAAAGGCGAATCGCTGGAGATCTACGCAACCGGACTGGGGCGAGTGGAGACGCACGACGGCAGATGGTTTTCCGTGAGGTTGACGGCGGAGACGCCCGTCGTGACGCTCGGCGGCGTCGAGGTCCCGGTGACCTATTCCGGGCCGGCGCCTGGGTTTGCGGGCCTCTATCAGGTGAATGTCGAGCTGACTCCGGAGGTCCCTTCCGGGCCGGCCGTTCCGCTGCGTCTGACCCAAGGCGGGATTGACTCCAACAAAGTCACCGTGGCGATCGAATAGACCGTCGTGGAGAACCGCGCTTTTAGCTACATTGAAGCGGTTGTATGAATCCAATCCTGCGATTTCTGTTGCAGCCGCGGTTTGAGAACATTCTGCGGGTCGCCCCCGAATCGAAGCCGGAGGTCTACCTCCAAGTCTTTGACGGGGCCGACATCTCCAACGCGAACTACTGGCTGGAGCTCTACCTCTCGGCGGGCATCGCCACGTTGGGGCTGGTGCTCAACAGTCCGGCGGTGGTCATCGGCGCGATGTTGGTATCGCCGCTGATGGGGCCGATCATCGGCGCCGGGCTGGCGTTTGCGTCCGCGGATTTGTATTTGGGGATTAAGTCCGGGTTGCAGCTTGTGATTAGCATCTTCACGTCGATCTTGTTTGCCGGGGCGATCGTATGGATGCTGCCGCTGGACAGCGCCACGCCGGAGATTCTGGCGCGCACGCGGCCGAACCTGTTGGATTTGGGCGTGGCGCTGTTTTCCGGGCTGGCCGGCTCGCTGCTGGTTTCCCGCAGTTGCAGCCCGACCGGCGGCGGCACCAGCGCGCTGCCTGGCGTGGCGATCGCCGTGGCCTTGATGCCGCCGCTATGTACGGTGGGCTTCGGGCTGGGCTCGGGGTTCAACGCCGACATCATGGGCGGCGCAATGCTGTTGTTCCTCACCAACTTGGCCGCCATCGTGGCCAGCGCGTTCTTTATCTTCTCCCTGCTGCGCATGGATTCGCCCGAAGTGCGCTTGGGCATCGCACAGCCCTTGCTGGAGAGGGCGGGAAAGGACAGGATCTACCATTTCCTCGAAAAAAGGACTTCGATCTCGGGCTCGTTCGCCAACATCGGCAAGCTGCGCTGGCGCGTGGTCATGCTGCTGACGGCGCTGGCGGCGGTTCTCTATCCGCTCAGCCAGTCGCTGGCGCAACTTGCCGCGGAGGCTGTCGCGCGCGACGCGGTGCAGCAGGCCGTGGAGATCATCACCGGAGGTCAGAACGATTCGGTCGTTTCGCTGCAATCCAACGTTTTGAGCGAGGTCATCCGCGTGAGCTTGATCGTCGCCAACCCGGTGGATCAAGAGAAGGTCGCCCAAGCCGAGCGGTTGATTCTAATGCGGACCGGCCGCGAGGCGCGGCTGAACGTCCGGCGAGTGGCGGGCGAAGAGGAGCTGGTGCGGCTGCGCGAGGGACTGACGCGCGAGCGCCCGGCGGCGCTGCAAGACATCAACGAGATCCGCGCGGACCTCGTGGCGCGGGTGCAGCGACCGCTGGACGAGCTTTGGCCGGAAAAGCGCGCCTGTCTGGTCTCCTACGAGGTGGGCCTGTCGCCGACCGGCGTGGTGGTGCGGGTGGTCTACGAAGCCGACGACGATCTCAGCCGGGAGGTGCTGGAGGTGCTCGAACGCGGCCTGAAGGCGCGGCTGGGCTTGGAGGCGGTCCACCTCATCGCGATTAATGACGCCGCGCCGCTGACCGACGGGAAGTAGCGCCTAAAGCCGCGCCAACATCGCGCTGGCCCGCAGCCGCTTTTCCACGTGCGCCTCCAAGCGTTGCAGCAGGAAGCGTCGCAGGTCTTGCGCGGTCGTCTCCGTCCATCCCTCCGCGGGAACTGCGTTGAGGCGGCGTTGCAGCATCCGCCGCGCCAGCATGCGGGAAGAGGCCGACAGAGGCCAACTGTTGGGCGTCTTGAGCGATTCCACAAACAGCCCTTGCCGTGAGCGCTCAAACCAAGCCGTCTGCTCGGGCTCGAACAGCTCGCCGGTCTCCAAGCAGGCGCTCAGCGGCGGCAGCATCCCGCCCAGCCGAAGCGACCACAGCTCAAAGTAGGTCAGCGCCCGCCGTACTCCCGGCGAGAGGCCGGCTTCGGCCGGGCGCGGCGCGGCGGCGACGTGGTCCAGCACGTGCGTCAGCAATCGGAAGTAAGGGTCCTGCGGTTCGTGATCAGGGAGGATCTCTTCCGCGATCTCGGCGATCGAGTCCAGCGCCAGGCTCGTCGGGTAGTCCGCGCGCATGGTCAAAGCCGGACTGAGGAGCTCGCCGCGATCGATGCGGACGAGCTCGAGGTTGTCTTTTTGGAAGTAGCTGATGCGGGAGTGCGAAAGCCGCTCCATGGAGGCGCCAAAGCGGCTCTTGGGCCGGCGCACGCCGCGGGCCACGCCGCGCAACTTGCCGCGGTCGCGGCTGAAGAAGCTCACAATCAGGTCGGCTTCGCGATAGGGGTAGGCGCGCAGGACCAGGGCTTCGCTTTCGCGGGCGGGCATCGACGGCCGCTACAGGGGGTCGGGAGCGGATCTTTGAGACTATCACGCCATCGCTGGTGGAGCCTTGCCGCAAGCGCCGTCAGCTCCTGACCGCCGGCGTTGGCTAGCATGGGGAGGAAAGGTGCAGCCGCAGTGCCGATTCAACTACCACCCGCTTCGGCTTGGACGCGCACTCTTGAGATGATCGGCCCGCTGGCGGTTTCGCGGCTGCGGATTGCCGGCGAGGGTTCCTTGCGCGTGGGGCTGCTGGCCGATACGCACATCGGCGCCGACCGCGATCAAACCATTCACGGCGGCTACAACTCGGCGGCGGCCTCGGCTAGAGCCGTTGAGCAAGCGCTGCGGGCCAAGCTCGACATCGGATTCTTCCTGGGCGACCTCGCCCGATCCTCCGGCGAAGACGGCGATTACGTGATGTGGCGGGAGATCTTCGCCCCGCTGACCTCGCAGGGGCCGGCGATCCTGCTGCCGGGCAACCATGACCGCCGCGACCACATGCTGACGCATTTTGGTCCCGGGGCGCCGCCGGATACCGAGCGGGTCGTCTCCATCGTCGAAACCGACGCCTTGCGGCTGATCGCGCTCGATTCGTTGTATCGCACCGACGTCGTACCCGGCCTGCTCGGGGAAACACAGCGCAACTGGCTGTCGGCGTTCTTGGACGCTCAAGACTATCGGCCGACGGTCGTGCTCGTCCATCACCACCTGGGCGAGGACGACTGGGCGCTGCTCGACGGCGACCGGCTGTTGGCGCTGCTGCTTCCTCGGACGCAAGTCAAGGCCGTCGTTACAGCGCATCAACACACCTACAGACGAATGCGCATCGACGGGCTACATCTGGTGGCCGCGCCGGCCCTGGGGATGCCGTTCAAGCCCGAGGAGCCTCTGGGCTGGCTGGAGGCGTCGTTCGAGCCGGCAGGGGTGGCGCTGCGCTTCCATTCCATACAGGGTTCATCGATTGAGGGCGTGGCGACCGAGGACGAGCATCGGCTGCTCTGGCGGAGCTGAGCGTGCCCACGACATACTGAGTGGCTACGATGCTCCGACTGCTTCTCGATGCGGGGTTGGCGTTCGCGGCGGGGTGGCGTACCCGGCCGCTGAGCTCAACGAGAACCAATTCGCCACGGATCCGCGCAAGCGGCTGGACGAGAGCGGCGCCACGATCCGCATCTTCACCGGGACCGGCACGCTGATGTCGCGCTACACGGAGCTCGGCGAGCGCGGTCCGCCGCACCTCACCGAGCGCAGAGACTACCCGACCGACAACGTCATCGTGCGCTTCCCCAGAAGAATCGAAAGCGCAACCTGGATCGCGTTGGACGGGACTGAAGAGGAGCTGGAGGTGTACGATACCGATGGGGGCGGAGAGATCGTGATCCCGGAAGCGCCCTACGATTGCGCGGTGATCGTGGATTTCGTTGCGGATCTCGGAGCGGATCTCGTAGCGCCGTGATCGCCAAGAGCCCGCCACAAGAGATGAGCACCACCGAAAACAAAGAATCAGCCCGCGTCCTGATCGTCGACGACGAGGACGACCAGCGCAATGGGCTGGCCAGCCTGGTTTCCTCCTGGGGCCATCAGGTGCGCACCGCCCGCGACGGCCAGAACGCCCTCGATACGCTGGCCGACTTCCCGGCGCACGTGATGGTCACCGACTTGACCATGCCGCGGATGGACGGTTTTGAGCTGTTGCGGCGGCTGGCGCTGGACGGCGGCGGGCCGGTGTCCATCGTGCTGACCGCGTTCGGCTCGATCGACAACGCCATCAAGACGGTCCATGATCTCGGCGCCTTCTGGTTTATTGAAAAGCCGGTCCAGGGCTCGGCGCTCAAGACGCTGCTGGCGCGGGCCGTGGCCCAGGGCCGGTTGCGCGAGGAGCGCGAGTCGCTGGCGCGCGAGCTCAGCTACAAGGGCCGGCTCGACAGTCTGGTCGGCCGCTCGCGCTCGATGCAGGAGATCTTCTCGTTGATCCGCCAGGTGGCGCCCAGCCGCGCCGCCGTGCTGGTGACGGGCGAGAGCGGCGTCGGCAAGGAGCTCGTTGCGCAGGCGATCCACAACCTCAGCCCCCGGCGGGAAAGCGGGCGTTTTATTGCCATCAACTGCGCGGCGCTTCCTGAGTCGCTGATGGAGAGCGAGCTGTTCGGTCATGAGAAAGGCGCCTTCACCGGCGCGCTGCAACGTCGCCAGGGCTGCTTTGAGCTCGCCGACGGCGGCACGCTGTTGCTGGACGAGATCGGCGACATGCCGATCGGCACGCAG